>CAYJGN010000130.1:0-1503 GCA_964369635.1 uncultured Oscillospiraceae bacterium | reverse complement strand
CCTTGAGATGGAGGAGATATAAAAAACGCCCCTTCGGGCGTTTTCTATATCTCCTTTTTTAAAACAAACTCCGCAACCGCTTCTGCCGTTATCCGCTGTTGCTCTTCTCTTGTTATCTCCGCTGGCTCATAACCATACTGCTCGCCGTAGTTTCCAAACTCTGCGTGGTTTCCACCCTCGATAACAACTATCTCGCCATCATAGTCCACCGCTTTTGCAACAGAAGTCTCCATGCTCCCATAAATTGTGAGAGATTTTTCAGGCGGATAATCACCGTAAAGATAAGCTCCCATAATGATAATCCCCTCTAAAACACCTTCGTTATCCTTTGCAAACTGCGAAGCGACAACAGCACCGAGTGAGTGCCCCGAAATATACCAATTTTCTATTTGCGGATTCTCTTCTATTATATGTAGCGCGGCGTCACCATTAAATATCGCAAAATTCAGCGGCATTTCTGCTATAAAAACATCAACATCCACCATCTGCGAAATGCTCTGCATAAGCGGTAGATATGCAATCGGCTCAACCTTCGCACCAGGATAGAAGATTATAGCCGTATCGCTTCGCACCTTATCGCCTACTCTGTAATAACCATCATAAATTTCAACTGCTTTTTCATCTGCAAAAACATCGAGCGCCAATCCGTCTGCCCTGTAAACAAGTGAAGCATAGATTAAAAACCCAATAATAGTCGCCGCTAAAAGCGCAGCTAACGATATACCTATTATCTTCAAAGCTCTTTTCATCTGTTCACCTCTTCACTTTGTTATTATATGCTATTTTATCTGTTTTTGCAAAGAAAATCTCGACGCAATCTATTCTATTATTTCCCAAAATCCCTCTCCTCAATCAAATAATAAAATTGAGCAAACAAAAAGGACAAGGATATCAGTTTAAAACTGAACACCTTGTCCTTTTAAATTGTTTTAAAATAGAGACTAAATCTTACGCGTCAACTTTGTTCATATGCTCGATAAGGTTTAGAACTTTATTTGAATAGCCCCACTCATTATCATACCATGAAACAAGTTTTACGAAGTTTGGATTTAGCATAATACCAGCTTTAGCATCAAATATTGATGTTCTTGGGTCGGTATAGAAGTCGCTTGAAACAACAAGCTCATCTGTGTAACCAAGTATACCCTCAAGCTCACCCTCTGAAGCCTCTTTGATTTTAGCGCAAATCTCTTCATAAGTTGTTGCTTTCTCAAGTCTTACAGTTAGGTCAACAACAGAAACATCAAGAGTTGGAACTCTGAATGCCATACCTGTTAGTTTGCCTTTAACTTCAGGGATAACAAGCGCACAAGCTTTAGCAGCACCTGTTGATGAAGGGATGATGTTGCCAGCAGCAGCACGTCCACCTCTCCAGTCTTTATTAGATGGAGCGTCAACAGTTTTCTGTGTGTTTGTTGTAGCGTGAACTGTGGTCATAAGACCCTCAACTATACCGAAGTTATCATTGATAACTTTTGTTAGAGGAGCAAGACAGTTTGTTGT
>CAYJGN010000129.1:0-1505 GCA_964369635.1 uncultured Oscillospiraceae bacterium | reverse complement strand
CCATGCAGTATTTAATAACATATTTTGTAAGTCCTTCAGCAAGAAGCATGTCGTCATCAAGGTCAGCAAAAGCTATTTCAGGCTCTATCATCCAAAACTCCGCTGCATGACGAGGTGTATTTGAATTTTCCGCTCTAAAAGTAGGGCCAAAGGTATATACCTTGCCTAGAGCCATTGCCATTACTTCTGCTTCTAACTGCCCAGAAACAGTAAGATGCGCTTGCTTACCAAAAAATTCTTCTTTATAGTCGGTTTTTCCGTCAGCAAGGGTGGTGACTTTAAACATATCGCCAGCGCCCTCACAGTCTGCACCTGTTAAAATAGGTGTATGCACATAGTAAAAACCTTCGTTTTTAAAGTATTCATGCACAGCAAATGATGCAGCAGAACGAATCCTAAAAGCAGCGCCGTATTTATTTGAACGTGGGCGAAGGTGAGCAATGCTTCTTAGATATTCGTCAGTGTGCCTTTTCTTTTGTATAGGAAAGGTTTCAGGGTCAGCAAGGCCAAAAACTTCCATTGAATGCGCCTTTATTTCCGATTTTTGCCCCTTACCAGGTGATTCAATCAAGTCGCCAACAATTTTAACCGCAGCGCCTGTATTGATATTTGTTTGCGTGTCAGTGAGTGTGGCATAGGCCAAAGTGCCTTCGTCTAAAATGCACTGTATATTTGAAAGGCTAGAGCCGTCGTTGATTTCTAGAAAGCTAAAAGCCTTGGAATCTCTTCTTGTGCGAATCCAGCCACAGAGAGTAATATTTTCCATAGGTG
Organism: uncultured Oscillospiraceae bacterium; assembly: GCA_964369635.1. Taxonomy (GTDB): domain Bacteria; phylum Bacillota; class Clostridia; order Oscillospirales; family Ruminococcaceae; genus CAYJGN01. Next base: position 734 of record CAYJGN010000129.1, on the reverse strand, counting down.
AAGAAGAATTTTGTAATTCTTTTACTGTGATTTTTTTCATATTACCGCCTTTAAAAATAAGAAATGATATTTTTACCTTAGAGTAGGATAGGTTATTCTTTTATTTTTTTCACAAGGAAATGCTGATTTAATAGAATTTTTGTATTTTAGCAAGGCATGTGAATTATGGGCAGAACGCCGTGTATTAAGACATACACAAGTTTTGCACATGGTGAGCATAACGCAGAAAAAATGCAAAAAGGCATTAAATCAGCGTTTCCTTAAGGCCATTCCTTTCTCAACCCCATCACGTACAGCCTGTTCTGCATCTTCGATAAAGGGAATTTCAGTGTAGAATAAAGCGCCGCCCTCAACATTATTTTCTTCTAAGGCATTGTTTAAGGCTTGCCAAGTGGGGAAAAGTGAAATAATTTGGGGGCCAATAAATGCAAAAAACACATAGAGAGCAAAAGAATATGCACAAAGTTTCAATACTTTTGACATAAAACACCTCATAATTAAGCTTTAATTTGCTGTAAATAATGGTTTAATGAGATAATAGCGAGATAAGTGTAAAAAAGATGAAAAATTATTCTGCAGCTGCCTGTTCATTATTGGAAGCTTCAAGTTCTCTTGCAAACTGCATACTGTATTTTATGTAGAAAAGCTTGTCGAGATTTTGCTCAACAGTAGACTTTCTGTCTGTAGTATTTGACGCTTGATCTGAGTTGAGATCCATAGGTATCAAAAGAATC
>CAYJGN010000128.1:0-1552 GCA_964369635.1 uncultured Oscillospiraceae bacterium | reverse complement strand
AAAGGCAAATCTCTTAAAATTTCAAGCCCTATTGTACCTTGTCCTGCCATTACATCCTCATCGTTAAAAGGATGCATAAATACACCATCTGTTTCTTCACGAATTGCAGTCGCTTTGTTATATGCATCGTCATAAACATCTCCATATAACACAACATTCGAGCCATAGCTTTCTGTTGCTGAAACTTTAGCAATAGGTGCTGACCTTGGCATAACTATCGTTGCCGGAATATCTAATTTACTTGCAGCAAATGCAACGCCTTGTGCGTGATTTCCTGCAGAAGATGCGACAACTGCCTTTGGTTTTTCAGTTTCACAAAGAACTGCCATTTTGTTGTATGCACCACGAATTTTAAAAGAACCTGTCTTTTGTTGGTTCTCGTATTTTAGGTATAATTCGCATCCACTAAGTTTAGAAAACGTAGTCGAACGTTCGATAGGAGTTTTGTGAATTACCCCACTTAAACGTTGTGCCGCTTGCTCAATATGCTTAATTTCCATTAAAAATCCCCCAAATATGCGAAAAAACCTTTGTTTATGCGAATTCCCATAAACAAAGGTTTAAACTTCTACTTATAATTACTATATAGAAAATTTAAAATTTTGCTTATAGGTATGGCAAATAATGAAGACCAGTAAAACCTTCACTAATATAATGTTTGTAATAATAAACATAGTTGCCATAATTAAATCTCCTAGATATTATCGATGTTTTTAAAAAAAACCTCCGTCTCCTAAGAGACGAAGGATATCTTCGCACCACTCTTAAAGCCATAAGGCTCAGAATAAATCCGTAACGTGGATTAGCGTTTTAGCTTACTTAATTCAGCCAACAGCTATAAGATGATAAGTAAAATAAATTTGTAATGTCTTTCACCAACCGACATCTCTCTTAAAACAAAATTATAATACCCTTGTTCTTAATCGTCGCTTTTTCTTATTAAAACGATAATACCACAAAGCGTAATCTTTGTCAATAAGTATATAATAATTCTAACATTTTCAACAAATTAACAAAGAGAAAATATAAGTTTTATGTATATTTATACAATTGCTTTTCCGCTTTACTTATATAAAGTACCACCATATATATCGGTTGCAACTATAGCTGGAAAATCTTCCACATAAAGTTTTTTAACCGATTCACAGCCTAAATCCTCATAACAAACGACAGAAAGTTCTTTAACACAGTCCGAAATAATCGCACCAGCGCCACCGATAGCTACTAAATAAACGCATTTATGCTTCTTCATAGCATCAACGACATAAGAGGCTCTCTTGCCTTTGCCTATCATACATTTCATACCCTGTTCCATCATTTCTTCCGAAAAAACATCCATTCTCGAAGACGTAGTAGGACCACAAGAGCCAATAATTTGGTCTTCTCTATTAGGTGTAGGACCTGCATAATATATTGAGAAATCTTCACAAAACGGCAATCTCTCACCATTTTTAAGACCATCTGTTAATTTTTTATGCGCAGCATCTCTCGCTGTATAAATATATCCAGAAATAGATACTGTATCGCCAGCTTTCAATTTTTCACTATATAA
>CAYJGN010000127.1:491-1563 GCA_964369635.1 uncultured Oscillospiraceae bacterium | reverse complement strand
ATGAACGAAGAGCTTATGAAATTTCAAAAAGATAATGGCGTTTCAATGACGGCAGGTTGTTTGCCTTTACTTGTAAACATGTTCGTTATTTTCGGCCTTATTGAGGTTCTTTATTACCCACTGCAACAAATTTTCCGCCAAAGTGCCGAGAGCATTAACGCCGCGGCCGTAAGCGCAGGGCTTGGAACACTTGACACAAACGGCAAGCATGTGCCAATAGATGGCCTGCAAGTTAACATTTTAGAGAGCAGATTGCTTGCTATGGTTAACGAGAACCCAGCCGCTTTCGAGGAATTTTTCGGCGACAACGTAAACAGAATGGCAGCGCTTGACTTTTCGTTTTTAGGGCTTGACCTCACAGCGTCGCCCTCACTTCAAAGCCCACTTACGCTTATACTTCCAATTTTCACAGTTGTGTCAATGGTGGCAATTCAGCTTATTACACCAAAAATGACAGGCCAAGAAATGCCCGGTAGCATGAAATATATGCCGTGGATGATGGCAGTTATGTTTGGCTGGTTCTGTTTCACAGTGCCTGTTGCGTTCTCGCTTTATTACACTGTTAGCAATATTTTAATGTTCGGTCAATCTTTCGCATTAAGAAAATTGTATGACCCGCAAAAAATAAAAGCGCAAATTGAAAAAGACCTTGAAGAGCAAAGAAAAGAGCGCAAGAAGAAAAAGCAAGTTGTTGTAAAAGACGAAAAAGGTAAAGAAGTAACTAAAGAGGTATCGCAATCAGAACACGAGAGATTGCGCCTTGAAAAAGCAAGGCAGATAGATTCAGAAAGATACGGAGAATAAAAGCAGTTAAATAGGAGGATAAAAATGGCTGAACTTATAATGACAGGTAAAACTGTTGAAGAAGCGGTTGATAGTGCGCTTAAACAGCTTGGTTTAAGCGAAGAAGAAGTTACAGTTGAAGTTATTGAACTACCGCGCAAAAAGCTTTTTAAAAGCGTGCCTGCAAAAGTAAAAGTAAGTGTGGATAGCGAAGAACCCGCAATTACAAAACAAGAAACAGCGCCAAAAGCAACAAAAGCACCACAACCACAAAGCAAAAAAAGCGAAG
>CAYJGN010000127.1:0-481 GCA_964369635.1 uncultured Oscillospiraceae bacterium | reverse complement strand
AAATACCTATTAAAGGCAACGAAAAACTTGAAAAAGCTGTTAATTATATTAAAGAAGTAAGCGCACACATGGGCGTTAATGATATGGATATTAAAGCGCTTGAGGGTGCCGAGAGCATTGTTTTAAAAATAGACGGCGAGCAAGTGGGAACTTTAATAGGCCATAGAGGCGAGACAATGGACTCGCTTGGTTACCTAGCAAACCTTGTGGCAAACAAGGCAAGTGAAGAAGACTATATAAAAATAAGCCTTGACGTTAACGGCTACCGCGACAAGAGAAAAGAAAACCTTGTTGTGCTTGCAAAACGCATAGCGCAAAAAGTGCTTAAAACAGGCAAAAACCACACACTAGAGCCTATGAACCCATACGAGAGGCGCATTTTGCACTCAACAGTAAGCGAGATAGAGGGTGTTAAGAGCGAATCAGTTGGCGAGGGCAACACAAGGCGCGTGTGCATATTACCGGCTAACGGTTTTATTCG
>CAYJGN010000126.1:0-1563 GCA_964369635.1 uncultured Oscillospiraceae bacterium | reverse complement strand
ATAGCATTAAGATATTATGCGGTAGCCTTGCACAAACCAAAATGCGGTTTGTTTAGTAGGTTAAGGACATTTAGCCCGACACGTAAACACACAAAAATATTGGAGGTAAATTCACATGAAAAAACTATTAGCACTAACACTAGCACTTTTATTGGCATTTTCTTTTGCTGCTTGCTCACAGCCGGCAGACGACATGCCCGTTACAGACGGTGAACCGGTAGCAGACCCGGCAGACGGCGCAGATGAAACAATGGCAGACGGCAGCGTTTATTATTTAAACTTTAAGCCGGAGCAAGACGAGCAATGGCAAGCACTTGCAGCAGCTTACACAGAGGAAACAGGCGTGCCTGTAACAGTTGTTACAGCTGCAAGCGGCGAATACGAGACAACTTTAATGGCAGAGATGGGCAAAAGCGAAGCGCCAACACTTTTCCAAGTTAACGGCCCTGTTGGCATGGCAAACTGGGTTGACTATGCGTATGACTTAAGCGGCACAGACGTTTATGCAGAGCTTTTGAGCGACGATTTTGCGCTTAAAGATGGCGACACTGTTCAAGCTATTGCTTATGTTATTGAGACATATGGCATTATTTACAACAAAGCAATTTTGGAAACAGCAGGCTACACAGCAGACGACATTAAGAGCTTTGATGATTTGAAAGCAGTTGCAGAAGACATTCAAGCACGTGCAAGCGAGCTTGGCGTTGAAGGCGCGTTCACATCAGCAGGTATGGACGGCTCATCAGACTGGCGCTTTAAAACTCACCTTGCTAACTTGCCAATTTACTATGAATACATGGCAGACGGCATTGGTAGCACACCTGCAATTAAAGGCACATACCTTGACAACTACAAAATGATTTGGGATTTGTATATCAACAATTCAACAACAGACCCAGCACTTCTTAGCGCAAGTACAGGTGACGACGCAGTTGCAGAGTTTGTAAACGGCGAGGCTGTTTTCTACCAAAACGGCACATGGGCTTACAACGATGTTTCAAGCATTGGCGATGAGAACCTAGGTATGCTTCCAATATACATTGGCGCAGAGGGTGAAGAGAACCAAGGCCTTTGCACAGGTAGTGAAAACTACTGGGTAGTTAACAATTCAGCAGCTGAAGAGGACATTATGGCTACACTTGACTTCCTTGCATGGGTTGTAACAAGCGAAACAGGCAAAGCATCACTTTCACAAGACATGGGCTTTGTTTGCCCGTTCTCAGGCTTCACAGGCGAATACTTGCCTTCTAACCCGCTTATTATGGCGGCTGACGAGTACCTTGCAGCAGGCGCAACAAGCGTTAGCTGGAACTTCCCAACAATGCCTAGCGAAGAGTGGAAAAATGGCGTTGGCACAGCACTTACAGCATATGCTGCAGGTGGCGACTGGGCAGAAGTTGAAGTAGCTTTTGTTGACGGCTGGGCAACAGAATATGAGTATGCAAACGGCTAATACTAATTAAACCATGTAGGGGCGGCTTTGAAACGCCGCCCCTACAATATATTAAAAGGAGTGTGCCAAAGTGGAAAAATCGTTAAGAAAATGGTTTCCGCTATTTGTGT
>CAYJGN010000125.1:236-1563 GCA_964369635.1 uncultured Oscillospiraceae bacterium | reverse complement strand
TTGAAACAAAAAACCCTTATTCTTACCTCTAAAAATATGCTTTTATACCATTAAAGAAAGTATATATATTTTAAATTTGAAACCATACGGAGAAACACATGAGCCTTTACCTCAGCCAAATTTCACAACTTATTGCTTTACAAAAAGTAGACAACGCCATTTTTGCTGTTGAGGAAAGGCTTAGCAATGCTCCGCGCGCAATTGAAGCTTTGCAACAAAAGTTTAATGCCTATAATGCACAAAAAGAACATATAGAAGAAAAATTAAACCACTTATCTGAACAACAAAAACGTATGAATTACGATTTTGAAGACAGCGTAAGTGACATGAAAAAAGCGCAAGACAAGTTAGAGTTTGCTTCAACTGAAAAAGAAGTCGATGCAGCTTCTCGTGAACTTGAAAATATGGAAGGAAGATCTAAATTTCAAGAAGACGAAAAATATGCGCTCAAATCAGAAACAGAACATCAACAAGCATCTCTAGAAGAGCTTATGGCAGATTGGAATGAAGTCAAAGCAGATTTAGACAAAGCAAATGAAGAATTAGAAACATTAAAAAAGCAAGCTGAAAAAGAATTAGCTGAACTAGCTATTCAAAGAAAAGAATCGCTTGCAATTATCCCTGTGCCTGTTTTGACACGTTATGAATTTATTAGAAAAAGATTGAAAAATCCTGCCATTGTCTATATCAAAAACGGCATCTGCGCTGGCTGTAATATTGCTATCCCACCGCAAGTGTTTAATGAATTACAACGTGGTCAACAAATTGTGTCTTGTCCAAATTGCCAAAGACTAGTCTTCTGGAGCGAACACTTTGAAGAAACAAAGACAAAAGTTGAAGAAGAAACAGCAGAATAAATAATTTCGAGTCATTCCAATTCATGCCTTTAGTCTTTCTTTTGCCTTCGGCAACCAAAGGAGCAAGCCCCCTTTGAAAACCCGAACATTGTGCGGTTAAGATGTAATGCTCGGGCTAAAGATGTTTTTTATTTTTTTATTTGCGGAAAAGTTTTAAGCTTCGCTTAAATACTGTTCCGCTTTAAAAATAGATTTCTTCCTTATAGTCAATTTAAGCTACGAGCAAAGATTAAGAAGCATGTTCACTGCGTTCACATGTGTTTTAAAAAAGTAAAAGAAATGATGTAATGATATAAGAATGCTTGCAAAGAGTAGCTTGCATTCTTACGTGTAATTTTTGAGTCGTGCGGGTTATCGCTGCGTAAATTTTACGGAGAGGAAAGTCCGGACTTCATAGAGCAGGACGCTGGGTAACGCCCAGAAGGAGTGATCCTTAGAGAGCGTCACAGAAAAGAACCGCCCCTTTGGGG
>CAYJGN010000125.1:0-226 GCA_964369635.1 uncultured Oscillospiraceae bacterium | reverse complement strand
CCTCGTCCGAAGCAAGACCAAATAGGAGAATAGAGGGTTGCTCTGCCATTTCTATATGAATATATTCTCGGGTAGGTTGCTTGAGGTATGTAGTAATACATATCCTAGAGGAATGATAGCCACGCAAATTTCTATTTGCGAACAAAATCCGGCTTATAGCTGACTCAAAAAAAAAGCCCGTTTATTCGGGCTTTTTTACTTTATTGTGCAGCCTTTTGTGCTATAT
>CAYJGN010000124.1:559-1626 GCA_964369635.1 uncultured Oscillospiraceae bacterium | reverse complement strand
CCCTCTTCATCGCTAAATTCCGTGCAGCAGTCTTCAATGACGCGCTGCAATTTTTTTGCCTCCACCTGCATTTGCATAGACAGCGACTGCCAGGTGTATTTCGTGAGTGGGAGCCTGTACAGCGGCTGCTCGCGTAGGATTTCAATGAGCATAAAGTAGATGCCGTATCCCTCTGCCCCGTGGACAGAGCGCAGCGCGAGCACCTTTGGGTCGTTGCGTGCGTTGCTGTCGTGTGAGAAAAAATAGGCGTCCTTATCATTGTTCACAGGCATGGCCATGCCCCCTTGCACATCATTGTTCTCGAAGTGCTTGCAGGGCCTTGCGGATGCGCGGCTCCATCGAAGGTGAGGATTTTCGTCCGCGCAGGATCATGCTGATGTACTCCGGTGTCATGTTCATGGCCTTTGCAAGTCGCTTTTGGGTCACGCCCATTTGGTGCATTTCACCAATGATTTCGCTTGTCCATTGTTCAATCATACAAAAAACCTCTCTCGCATTCAAAATAGTTGCATTTCTTAAACTAATGTGCTATAATACAAACAGGTCATATCATGTTGATAAACAATCGGGTGACACAATTGGTTTTAGAACTGCAACTTTCTGGCTACAGTATACTCTTAGAACATGAACTTGTCAACTGCAAAATGTCATGTTCATAAACTTTTGTGCAACGTATATAGAAAGAGAGGATGTTCATTTATGTTTTATGACGTATATATAGAACTTTGTGCCACTAAAAATAAGAAGCCCAGCGTGGTGGCCGCAGAGCTTGGCATCAACAAGTCCAATGTGAGCAACTGGAAAAACAACGGCTATACGCCTCGCGGTGAGGCATTACAGGCGATTGCGACATACTTCGGGGTCACAACGGATCGGCTGCTGGGAAAAGAGATAGATGAGCGAGGACTCCTGGAGGGGGACGCGCTTGACAGGCAACTGGACGGAATTGAGTTTGCGCTGTTTGGTGAAGTGAAGGAAATGAGCGATGCACAAAAGCGAGACGTCTTGAAGTTTGCGCAATTCATCAAGGAGAAAGGTGGAACTGCGTAATGGTATTGCCCTGGCAC
>CAYJGN010000124.1:0-549 GCA_964369635.1 uncultured Oscillospiraceae bacterium | reverse complement strand
CGCAGTGCTCTATCTCCATGCAAGCGCACATCGCCATGGACTGCAAAAAATTGCAGACAACAAACGAGTAGTGCACAGCGGTGGCACATGAACTCGGACATGTACACACAGGGAGCTTCTATAACATCCATGCAAGCCTGCCCCTGCGCCGCAAGTATGAGAACAAGGCGGATCGCTACGCCATAGAAAGATATATAGACAAGGGCGAGTTGTTACGCGTATTGCAGTCGGGATTGACGCAATACCATCAACTTGCCCATCATTTTGGCTTCACGGAGGATTTCATGAAAAAGGCGGTCTGTTATTATATCCACGGCAATCTGGCCGTGGAGCAATACTGCGGATAAAGACCTGTGATAAAAGGAGATACATATGAACAATGCATTGACCCTGCTGCAACATGCCATTGCAGCGCGCGAGAAGGCCTACGCGCCGTACTCGGGGTTTTCTGTCGGCGCGGCCTTGCTGGGGAAATCCGGCAAAATATACCACGGGTGCAACGTAGAAAACCGCGCTTTTTCGCCAACCAACTGCGCGGAGCGCACTGCA
>CAYJGN010000123.1:0-1627 GCA_964369635.1 uncultured Oscillospiraceae bacterium | reverse complement strand
GTCTTTAAGCATCCCAAGCGAGGAATAACCGGCGCCAAAATCATCAATTGAAATTTTGAACCCTTCCTTATGTAAGGCTTCAAACAGTTGTTCAATGGTTTGTTCGCTTTCAATGGTGGTAGATTCGGTTAATTCCACTTCAATGTATTGATGCGGAACATCGTACTTGTCTGCCATGGCCGCAATCATGTCTACAAAGCGAATATCTTGCAGGTTAAGCCTGGAGCAGTTTACCGAAATTGAAATTGCATTCAACCCCATTTTGAGCCACCGTTGAATGGTTGCGCATACCTGTTCAAGGATATATTGATCCAGTTCAACAATGAAACCATTTTGCTCAAACAGTGGGATAAATTCGTTTGGTGACATTATTTTGCCGGCATCGTGAATCCAGCGCACAAGCGCTTCGGCACCAATGAGCTTATCCTCGTCAATGTTAAATTTGGGTTGTAAAAAGGCTTTGAATTCGCCGTTTTCAAGTGCCAATTTCATCTTGCTTGTTATTTCCGCTTCTGTTTGCAGTGTTGTTTTAAACGCATTGTTATAATCACAAACCGGTTCACCTTTTGTTGCTTTTGCTTTTGCATGGGCCAAATTGACTTTGCTGATGATTTCTTCAACATCGGTTTCGCCTTTTTCAATTTGGTATCGTCCCATTTTGTATGTGCCGGCATAATGGATCAATTCCGGCATGGTTTCGTCAAAAAAGGCGGTAACCTCTACAACGAGCGCATTGAGGTCTTCCAAAACACAACTTTGCGCAAACATTGCAAATTTATCATCGCCTATGCGTGCAGTGATCAAGGACGGTTGATTCCACCTGTCCGCAAATGCTTTAATTGTCTTCAGCACATTGTCTCCGACCTCATAGCCGAAACATTCGTTAATGGCTTTAAAGTTTTCAATGTCAAACACAAGGATGATGTACTCTTTGTCTTTATTGTCGGTTAAAACGGCTTCCATGTCCATTTTCAACTTAAATATGTTGGGCAAGCCGGTAAGATCATCGTAGTAGGCCACTTTAAAGAGTCTCTTGTTGGAGCGCGCTTGCGTGATTGATATGTAAATGACCAGCACAATGACCATCCAATAAATGATAGAACCGACGATCCAAAAATAATCGGAGGCCATTATCATTTCATTGCTTAACGAGTCGACGTGAACATTCATCGCCAAGGCAACATTTGTTAATACAATAGGGTAATAAACCATTACTTTTGGGGTGCCAAAATAGTCGTAGTCAAACCCACCGTTTTGCTTGCCGGTAATGTCACGTTGAGCCATCGCAACGTTATCTTCGCCCATTTCGACAATGTCCTCGTGGGGAATAGTGTACGTGCCGACGTGATTGTCGCTGGTGGAAAAAATCAACTGAAGATTGGTATCCACAAAGAAAAAATCGCCTTCGTATTCTTTGTTTTTTGCGAAAAGTTCAAAAAAGTCATCAACGGGAACTTTGCAAAACAATACACCAATGGGCTTGCCTTGCTTCATTAGCGGAACCGCTAAGTCAAAAACAATTTCGGAAGACTCCAAGGCGACATAGGGATCTTCTACGTATAGCCTATTTTCCAATGCGCAAAGAAAAGAATTATTGTTTGAAAAATCACGATATTCATAATCGATG
>CAYJGN010000122.1:0-1686 GCA_964369635.1 uncultured Oscillospiraceae bacterium | reverse complement strand
GCAGCTTACAGACAGATATTATTATTATTTGCTGAAACAGGTATCCACAATAATATCCCCAGAGAAATTTTCCCTTAAAGGATGTGACGCCTCATGGCAAATTTTACATTTTACATCATGGGGCTATGGATTATTCATTTTATTTAGAATAATTTTTCTATCTCTGATATACAGTTAACTGCTTCAAGGGATAGCTTTCTTAAATCTTCTACGCTTGTATCTTCATCCATCTTATATATTTCAATACATCTTCTCGTGATATTGTTTTTTTCCTCATCAAAGAGTTTTGCATCTGGATAGTGTTCATTGAATATACTATCAATAAGAATTACATCTTTTGGGGAATTTTCTTTGTTTGTATATGTTAAGATACTCACAGTTTTATCTTTAAAATTAAACATTACATACGAATTTTTATTTTCTAGAAAAATTTCTAGACGCATAACATGCTGATGTTCAGGTGCAAATGGGCACAGTTTTATATTAGCTAACTCTGATTCGACATACTCACAAATTTCTTTACCGAGTGCAGCGAGTGAGTTTTTTCGAAATTCTATCAAAGAAGTTATCTCATTCATGTTGCTAACTAAAAAATTCAAATCTTTGTCATCAATAATTTTTTCCATACCTAAATCCTCTATATATCGTATAAATTCGCTAAAAAAAACATTCCATTTATTATCGGGTTGCTTACCATTAAGTTTATTCAAAACTTTTTTAAGCTCTTCAATAAGACCTTGATATAAAAGGTTAATCCAATTATTTTTCTTGTCATCTTGGCTAAAATATGGTTTAAGAAGAATAAATAAATTTCTCTTGCTTTTTTTTCAATATGATCCTTGTACTCATTAAAAGGATTATTTGCTTTAGCCCATATTTTATTTTCTATGGCAATAACCCAATCATCACCTTCTATAACTATATCAATATACTTCCCAGTGTCTGTTATTTCTTCCCGCCCTACTGTATATGAACCAAGTGAAAGTGAAGTGGAAATATCTTTCAGAATAGCTAATCTAACTGAATTGGAAATATTTTCCTGAATATCTAAACTAACTGAATTGGAAATATTTTTCTTAATAGCAGAAAGTAAGCATCCTAAAATGGTAGAACCAAAATCATGCTCCTCGTTGGAATCAAGAAAAAAAACTAAAATATCTGATATGTTATCTTCATAACGTTTTTTATAGACAATATCAAAAAAATTTTTTCCCGGACTTATTTTTTGTATTGGCTTAAAATCTTGCAGTAGCTGATCATATGTTGACAAACAGGTAGTTTCATTTTGCATACTCATATATTCATTCCCTCTTATTCTTATACATTCACTAATATAAGGTAAAAATACAATGTAAACACTCAATATAAGCTCTTCTTTCAGATTAGGCTGATTCCATGGTTAAGTTTTGACTTAAAAGTCATCGAAACCCATATCCTATTCGACAAAGCTTCCATTTTTAAACAGTCTATCATAAAGAACAATGGAGGCTGCCACGGAAACATTCAGCGAAAATTTTCCCGGAATTTGCACTATGTCATGACAGTGGGACAGTGCCTCAGTGGAAAGGCCTTTATCCTCAGCGCCCATAAGGTATATGGCCTGTTGAGGGTGAGCATAATGCATTAATGACTGACTTGTTTCAGCAAGCTCTACCCCCACAAGTTTGGCTCCCTTAGGCATGGACG
>CAYJGN010000121.1:0-1708 GCA_964369635.1 uncultured Oscillospiraceae bacterium | reverse complement strand
CTCACTATTGAACTTGGTTTTGCTGCACTTAAGGTTGATGTTGTCACTATCGGCATTGTTGATGTTCCTGGACACGAAATATTTGTAAAAAATATGGTCGCTGGCGCTTCAGGTATAGATGCTGTTATGCTTGTGATTGCAGCTGATGAAGGCGTTATGCCACAAACAAGAGAACATCTAGAAATCTGCACACTTCTTGGCATAAAGCATGGATTAGTTGCGCTCACAAAGATAGATGCTGTAGACGAAGAAATGCTTGAGCTTGCAAAGGAAGATGTGACGGAATTTTTGCAAGATTCTTCTCTTGCAAATGCACCTATATTTGCTGTTTCCTCTATTGAGGGCACGGGCTTGGACGAGCTAAAAAATCATATTATTAAATTAAATAAAGAGCTTACAAGAGATAGTCAGAGCGACCTTTTCCGCCTTCCTGTAGACAGAGTCTTTACCATGAAGGGGCACGGCACAGTTGTTACAGGCACAAGTATAGCTGGAAAAGCTTCTCTAAATGATGAACTTAGCATATATCCTAAAAATGAAGTACATACACGCATTAGGGCAATACAGTCGCACGGCGAATCAAAAGAAGAAATCGAGCCAGGTAAACGTATTTCAATGAATCTGGCAAATTGCTCTCTTGAAGATATAGAAAGAGGAGATGTGCTTGCAAAGCCAGATTCGCTTTTTGCCTGTGAAAAATGGCTTGTGAAACTGCATTGTTTAAAGTCAGCTCCAAGAGGTATTTCACACAGGAAGGAAGTACACTTCCACCACGGTTCAAAAGAGCTTTTAGCAAGAATCTACTTGCTTGATAGGCAGGTTCTTGAAAAAGGCGACACATGCCTTGCAGAAGTTCACTATGTTTTGCCACCTTCTTCAACAAATACAAATAAAAAACAGCTTGTTGGCGTGTTTAACGATCACTGTGTTTTGCGCTCTTCTTCGCCTCTATGCACTGTTGCTGGTGCAACTGTACTCTTGCCTTTATCCTATAGTTTGACTAAAAAAGACTTCACTGCGCAACTACAAGAAAAATTATTAAATTTAGAAGAATACTATTATAACGACCCTCAAAAGCTTGTGTGCACGCAAATAGAAATAGCAGATACTTTTGGCAGAAATTTCAACGAATTACTTGTCCTTACTGCACTGCATTCAAAACAATTAGAAAAGCACTTGTCTGCACTTTTATCAAAAGGGGATATTCTTTGCTATAACAAGGAATTAAAGTCCTATATTAATAAAGAATCCTACATAAAACTAGAAGAAAAATTCCTCTCACTTTTAAGCTTATTTCACAAAAAAGAGCCATTAAAGCACGGTATGCTTAAAAACATGATTCTCTCTTCAAAAGAAATACAGTTAGACTCTACACTAGAAGAGCAAAAACTTGCCTTCTATGTTTTGGAGCGTTTACAAAAGTCGGGTAAAATTGCTTTTAGTAACGAAGTCTACCACTTACCAGAATTTAAAGTAAGCCTAGCACAAGATGAGGCAAAGATAGAAGAGGCTATTCTCCAGATATTAAAGAAAAACGCTCTCACTCCGCCAAATATAAAGGACGTATTAGAAGAGCTTAATATAAGCCCAAAAGAAGCCACTCCTTTATTAAAAATACTGCTTGAAAAGAAAAGTATTGTGAAATTAAACGAAAATATTTATTATGATGCAGATGTCATTAGTGACTTAGAAGCAAAAACACGTGAAC
>CAYJGN010000120.1:1369-1715 GCA_964369635.1 uncultured Oscillospiraceae bacterium | reverse complement strand
AATATTAGTATTGGAACTATGTCTTGAAGTAACATTTTTAGCTTGATTAAAATTAGTTACTGTAATCAGATTTGCACCTAACTTTTTAGCTTGAATAGCCATTTCAACCATTAATCCATTTCTTCCAGAGTTGGACACTAACATAATAGTATCTCCTTTAGATAAGGGGTACATAGCTAAAATAATAGATGCATAACTTTCTAATCGTTCTATCATTGTCGATTTATTTAAAAACTGATGTAACATTAGTTCAGGCATTAAGATACTATCAAAAACATCTAAACCTTGAAGTCGATCATACAGTTCTTCTGCCATCATATGAGCATGACCAGTACCAAAAACATAA
>CAYJGN010000120.1:0-1359 GCA_964369635.1 uncultured Oscillospiraceae bacterium | reverse complement strand
CGCATCGCTTTGAGTATTAAAAAGTTGTTGAAGTATCTTCTCTACTGCTTCTTGATAAGTCATTTTATAGCTCTCCTATTTTTTTCATTATAGCTTTTAATTGATTTTCATCAGTTGCAACATAAGCATGACTATCGGGATTTTTAGATTCAGCACTATCCTTCAATGTAGAAGTATCTATAATGCGATGTTTAGCTGTCATATGAATTTCTTTAAGTTTTGTGGTCGTTAATATTTCTTGAACATTATGCTCTCTTACACCGCCTCCTGGAAGTAGCGCAATTTTGTCACCATAACGCTCATGAAGATCCTGTAGTATTTTTAATCCATTTTCTATATCAGGATAGACAGCACCACCACTAGTCAAAACTCGATCAACACCACATTCAATTAAAATTTTAAGTGATGCTTCTAAATCACTTGTAGCATCAAAAGCCTTATGAAATATAGCTTCTTTAGGCTTAATTATATTAACCATTTCTTTAGTACGTTCAACATTAATAGTACCATCACTATTTAAAAAACCAAAAACAATACCATCAGCACCATGTTCCAATAACTCTTGTGCTTCCATTTTCATTACATTAAAATGTTCTTGTGAATAATTAAATCCATAGCCGCGAGGTCTTACCATACAGCATATAGGGATATCAACTAACTCTTTTGAGCGTTTCAAAGTTGAAACACTAGGGGTCATTCCTCCTAATTCTAAAGCATGGTTTAACTCAATACGATCAGCACCACACTGTTTTGCAATAACACAATCATCAACCGAACCACAACATACTTCTACTAGAATATCATTAATCATCTTCTTATCTCCTTTATTAATTTATTATACAAATACGAAGTAATACCACTAACTCATTAAATTACTGCTTTACACCTAAACAAAACACATCATGAACACTATAATCATCATTTAAAATGGTGATATCTGCATCCATATCTACTGCAATTTTTCCTTTATTAGTTAAATTAAGCATTGTTGCTGGATTAATGGTCACTGCATTATAAGCAGTAATCTCATCTATTCCCATTTGTACAATTGTACGATATAGCATCTCATTGATTTTACAGCTACCACCTGCCAATGTTCCATCAGATAATTCTATCTTGCCATTTTCCCGTACATAACACACTGAATCTTGACGATGTCCTTGCTTATATTCTCCTGCTGCGCATCCTTTTAGTGCAGTTGAATCACTTACTAAAATTAGTTTGTCTTTTCCTTTAGCACGGGCAACCATCTTACAAACTGCAGGATGCACATGAATACCATCACCAATTAGTTCTGCATAAGCACGGTCTTCACTTAATGCTGCAGCTACCGCACCTGGTTGTCTGTGATGTAGAGTT
>CAYJGN010000119.1:0-1732 GCA_964369635.1 uncultured Oscillospiraceae bacterium | reverse complement strand
GTGCAATAGTATTGTTTGCATCAGCTATATCAGAGTTCATTCGGTTGATAGCATCCTTAGTTTGTGTGTACTCCGTGTAACCTATTGCGTTTAACTTGTGATTAAGCTCTGTTACTTGGTTCTTTAATGTTTCATTTTCCTGCTTAATTCTTCCTACATTGAATATATCAAATATCGACATAATTTATCCTCCTAAATTTTATATTATTTATTATATTACTTCTCTCAAACTCCTAAAATACCTTTCCATCTCACGAATAGCATTATCCATCTGAACATTAGCGATAACATCATTTTCAACTGCAAAATACCCATGTTTATTCAGAATTTCTTTAGCTTTTTCAATCTCGTGGGCGTTATTTACCCTTAAAAATTCTCGTTGCTCATTATGACTTAATTTGTTCATAAACTCGGCGAATAAGCTATGCTTAACCTTTTCAAGCATATAGTCAAAGCTAATGCTACTAATAAAATCATCAATAATCGCAGTATCTCGCTGAAATCTTAGCTTCGTATTGCCATTTTCTTCTGAAACTTGCTTGTAATGAATAAGTTTATCAATCGTTTCTTCGGACAATCCAAGTTGTTCAGCTATATTTTCGTATTCTGTTTTACGAGTATCAGAATTCCCAAGCAGAAAATCCACCGAAACATCGTAAAAGTCAGCAAACGCGACTAAATATTCGATACTCATACTACTTGTTCGCCCAAAAAGAGGGTGGTCTGGGTCAGATATTTCATAATTCTTTAGGTTTGTATGGCTGATATACACATCTTTTTCAGCTAAAGCCTTTGAAAGCTCAAGAAATGTTAGTTTTCGTTCTTTCCTAAGCTCCATCAAGCGTTTTTTAGTGAGATATGCTCGTTCTTCGTTGTATTGCAATAAAATCGCCTCCTATCGCAGTTTTATACTATCCATATTATAAACTTTTTGAATGGTATTTGTCAAGAAATGTATATTTTAGTTTATGAAATTTATAATTTTTCTAGTAAAATAAATGATAGTTGATTTGTTTGCATTAGCTATTGTAATATGATATAATCTTAATATAGTTTAAACGCAATATTAAAAATAAACTCACTACAAGTGAGATTGTACCTTGAAAATTACATAAAGAAAGCGAGAGTGCCTATGGGTAGACGAAAAAAGCTAATCAACAACACTGAAATCCCACAACACAAAATCGAAACCATCGCAAGATGTTTAATGCCAGATATATTATCTTTCTTCGAAAGTGAAGAAGGACAGCGAGAATTCGCAGAATGGCAGGCTCAGCGAAAGGCAGAGATGGAAAAGGACAGCTAAAATGAAAAATAAACTTAAAAGACGCTAGTATCAGTAGAAAAATTGATACTAGCGTCTTTTAGCATTCAAACCTCTGCTAAAATATGCTATAATAACCACAGTTAGGTGCCAAAAATCACAGATTTTGACCTACACTAGAACATTGAAAGATAAACACATACTTCGTCTGCAGTGCTACGCACTTCAAATTGCAAATGCAATTTGGTTTATGTTATAATAAAAATATAAAAATTTTTGAAAGGATTTGTTTCTCCCACTCGTATTATAAGTGAAAAGGCAAAAAAGTCTTTATCTTTATTATTTATTTGGAGGAATTTATCATGAAAAAAATCATTACTTTAGGACTAACAGCAGCACTTGTATTGTCAGTGGGTGCGACAACAGCTTTTGCAGCGGCACCTACAAGAGGTGCAAACTATGCTGACA
>CAYJGN010000118.1:0-1740 GCA_964369635.1 uncultured Oscillospiraceae bacterium | reverse complement strand
AACGTTGGCTATAAAATTGGGCCCATACTTGCAAGCGGCTGTACTTGCGTGCTTAAACCCTCGGGAGATACCCCACTTGCAACGCTTATGCTTTCAGAGTGCATTAAAGAGGCAGGCCTGCCAGATGGCGTTATAAACATAATATTCGGCGCAGGCAGTGTTGTGTCAAAAGTGATGAACGAGAGCGAAATTCCGTCTATGGTAACGCTTATAGGCTCTACATTTACAGGCCGTAAAATTATAGAGCAAAGCGCTACAAGTGTGAAGCATTTTTCGCTAGAGCTTGGCGGCAACGCACCTGTTGTTGTTATGAAAGACGCTGATGTTAAGCAGGCGGCTTTGTGCACTGCAGACGGCAAATTTGGCAACAGTGGGCAAGTTTGCGTTGCGCCTAACCGCATTTTTGTGCACGAAGATGTGAAAGACGAATTTGTAAAAGGCGTTTTGGATTTTGCAAAAGCACTTAAATTTGGCACAGGGCTTGATGGTGAAAATATTTTAGGCCCGCTTGTGAATGAAAAAGCGGCAGTTCAAATGCAAAAATTGGTTGACGACGCAGTGGCAAAAGGCGCAAAAATTGTGCACGGCGGTAAAAGGGCAGAGGGCGACGGCTTTTACTTTGAGCCGACTATTTTAACAGATGTAAACGACACAATGCTTGTTTATAAAGAAGAAATTTTTGGCCCTATTATGCCTATCTTAACGTTTAACGACAGTGATGATATTGTGGCACTTGCAAACGACACAGAGTTTGGGCTTGCGGCCTATGTGTATACAACAAACTTAAACACAGCGCTAAAACTATCTAAAGAGATAGACTCCGGCAGCGTGTGCGTAAACGAGCCGTTCTATGCGTTCCAGCTGCCACATGGAGGCTGCAAACAAAGCGGTATAGGCAAAGATTGCTCGCATTACAGCTTAGAAGAATACACTACAGTACAACGAATATCTATAAAAGTTTAATCTTAAATTTATGTGTGAGTATAGTGTTTAAAAATTTTTTTCAAATCACAAATAAAAGTGGCATATAAATTTAATGTTTTGATTATCATGCAAATTGATGAACAACCGAAAGCAGGTAACACATGAAAATTAAAGATATAATAGCACATAAAATAAGCGCACCGCTAGAAACGCCCTTTATGTTCTCGCAGGGGTGGGTGCACGCACGCAGTAGCGTAATTGTTGAAGTAATTGGGCAGGACGGCACAAGCGGCTTTGGCGAGTGCCTTTGCCACGGCCAGCAATCGCCATTTTTGGCGGCGGCATTTATAGAAAACTGCTACAAAGATGATGTTATTGGCAAAGACAGCCTTGACGTTGAAGTTATATGGGAAACGCTGTACAACAAAGCACGCCCGTTTGGCCAGCAAGGCATTGCGCTTAACGCACTAAGCGGCCTTGATATTGCACTGTGGGACTTAAACGGCAAGCAATTAGGTCAACCGATTAGCCGCCTTATAGGTGGCCGCTTTAGGGAAAAACTAACTGCATACGCAACAGGTTTTTATAGGGTAGAGGGTGCAAATTACCCCGAAGATGCAGTGACAGAAGCGCTGAAATATAAAGAGATGGGCTTTAAAGGTATGAAGCTGAAAGTTGGCTTTACACCTGAAAAAGACATTGAGTACATAAGAGCTGTGAGGAAAGCCGTGGGCTTTGACGTTATGCTTATGGCGGATTTTAATGCGTGTTATTCGCAAGCGGTTGCAAGGCGTATTGTGCTTGAACTAGAGCCTG
>CAYJGN010000117.1:0-1774 GCA_964369635.1 uncultured Oscillospiraceae bacterium | reverse complement strand
TCAATTTCTGAAATAGACAAACAACTTTATGCCAAATACAATCTCTCGCAAGAAGAAATTGACTTTATCGAGAGAATGATTAAGCCGATGGAATAGGAGGAGTATAGTATGAATAGATCAAATATGTTCTGGCAAGTTTATTTAAATTTAGAAAAGGAAGTTTTAGAATTATCACGATTTATATTATTCACAGATACTACGCTAAAGGTTGATAAGAAAACAAATGTTGTAAAAACTGTAGATAATAAACAACATTTGGAGGTTTATTCTCCTTTTATTGCTGATTTATTGGTAAGGTGCTGTGTAGAAATAGAGGCACTTTCTAAGGAATTATATTTTGATAACGGTGGAACTAAGGTGCGTGGCAGCAAAGATATTTATTTTGACACAGATTGCTTAGGTCTCTTGAATCAAAAATGGAACCTTGATAATAAGAAAGTAGTAATAAGCGCAAGCAATTTCAGTTTCACTAAAGAAGAAAACCAAATTTTAACCCCTTTAAAACAAGCTAATGAGCGTTCAAAAGTTTATTGGGCTAAATCATATCAGGCTGTTAAACATGATAGATATAATTCTTTGCACCAAGGTACTATAAAAGCTGTTTTGCAAGCTATGGGAGCACTTTTTTTATTAAATATCTATTATAAGGATATCAGTATGTCCACCAAATATTCGGAATACAAAAAACTTGATATGTCATTTGGCTCTAAAATATTTACACTTCCACTTCCGAATGATAATTATGTGATTGATGTAGTTAACGGAAAAAGGATTAGCGAACTTTTACACTCAACAGATAGTCCGTATATTTTAAAATATACAGATAAAGAGTACAAAAATACTATTGATGCACGTGAAAAAGCATTGAAAGAACAAAGTGAATACTTGAATGCTCAACCAGAACTAACCGACCCATTATTTATCAAAGAAATCGAAGATGGCTTGGATAAACAGCGCGTAAACCCACAGGAAAGGTTTGTGATTTTAACGGCACTGCATAAATTTCGACTAAATAAAAAGATACCCTCAACACTGCCTTTCGAAGAAAGAAAAAAACTTTTTATAAATAGTGCCGAATGGAATGGGCAAATTCGACAACTAAATAATCCTAAATCTGAAATTGAAATAACAGAGGAAAATATACAGAGTGAAATCGATAGAGCTGCTACTCTGGCAGGATTTGAATTAGCAAAGCATTTTGAACGAGCTATATTTAAAGCTATTAGTGATGGCCGCTGTGAAATGGTTCTTGATAAAGGTAATGTTAAATATGAATCGTAAAACTTACATTCAACAATATAAGTTTTTAAATATAACTTACTATCAACAATTAAAAATCATTTTATTAGATCTTATTAAAGGAGAGCTTTCGTTTGAAAAACAATAAAATAGCGTTTCAACACTTAGACGATTATACACATAGTTCTAATGCACTGTTTCATTTTATGAATAAATTTGAATTTTTAGAAACAATCTTGAGAAAACGTGCTATTTTCCCAAGATACTGCGTAGAGGATATTAATTATTTAGATATTTCTGTGGACGGAGTAAAGTATGAAAAGATTGCAATTATCCAAAAGTGATTTTGCGATATATCATTAACTAAAATAAAATCTAATTGTCACCTAAAGGGATGTGGTGTGGCTTTTGGAAATTTGAATAAAGATGAAAAAATAAAGCAGAGCAAAACAGCGCACACACTGATTTCTACGGAATTTTTGGTATTGTGTTTTCAAAAAACAATGCTTGATTAGTTATAAGTGAATGAGTTTTT
>CAYJGN010000116.1:0-2023 GCA_964369635.1 uncultured Oscillospiraceae bacterium | reverse complement strand
ACCTAAAGGGTGCTCCACTGGATAGGCTCAATAATTTGTTGATCGCCTTATCTACTCGGACAGGACGTATTCGATAAAGCGGTCGATAATAGTTGCGACCTCTGCTCTTGTAGCATTGTCTTGCGGTGCAAAGCGCTCATCCTCTTTACCTCTGATTATCAAAGTGGTTTGGGTGAACAATGCCGCCTCTGCCGCCCAATTGGAAACCTTATCTTTATCCGGATAGGTGAGCTGCTCATCGCTTTCTTGCGGAAGGGCTTTTATAAGCTCGGCATAGCGATAAAGAATGGTTGCCATCTGTTCACGGCTGATTTGCTCATCGGGCAGGAAGAGATTGTTACCAACTCCGGTGATTACACCGCTGTCGGCCGCCCAAGCGACATATTTGCCGTAATATGAGCTATAGTCACAATCGGTAAAGATTTCGTTGCCGATTTGCGTGATTTCGCCGTAGCTTCTCTCGTGCAAACGCCCTATCACGGTGGCAAACATCGCTCTGGTCATCGCTACATTGGGTGAAAACTCGGTCGCGCTTGTTCCCAAGAACAACTCACGCTGTGTGACAAATTCGATGTATTGCGCCGCCCAATGTCCTGAAATGTCGGTGAAGGCTTTTGGATTTTCCATGAACAAAATCTCAGCACCTTGCGGAGCTAAATACTCCTGCTCTTCTATCAAACCATCATCGTTCAGGTCTGCCGCAAAGCCCAAAAACACCTTTGCACTAAGATCGTTTAGGTAGTAAGGCAGACCTATTGGAGCTTTTTTCTCGCTAAATTGTGCTACAATTTCGGTGTTAGCGTAAATAGCATATTCACCGCCATTTTTAAACTCATGACCGTTTACAAGTATCATCGGCTCGTAAATCTCGGAGGTAGCCTTTATCGTTAGCTTTTCGCCACCTTGAATGATGTCGCCGTTTTCCACTTGTTTTCCGTCTTCATCAAGCACAGTCAAACTGCCCTCACCCTCGGTGCGGACGATGATGCTGTACTCACCTTCAATGGCAACGGTACCGCCGCCACCGCCACCGGTGGTATTACCTCCTGCGTCACCGTCTGTCACGCCTTCTCGCCAGTTGGCGGTAAGCGTAACATTATCATTTAGCATGATAAGCTGGGTGATAGCCGAGTTTGCAGGGGAAAGGGTTACTCCGCCTGCGTTTATCGTCCAACCTGTAAAGGTAGAGCCTATTTTTGTGCCGGCATTCACCGTGATCATGTTTCCGGTTTCATATGTGCCAGAGCCGCTTGCACCAATACCACCATTGTTTATGCTAAGTGTGAGGTTGTCACTCTTTTCAGGCGGTGTGCCCTCAATTACACTTGAGCTTGTTGCTGTATTTATCGCAATACTGTATTGATTTGCCGGCAGAGTCGCAAGAAATTCCTTGTACAGTGTGACCTTTACCGAGCCCTCTTCGACTATTCCAACTACTCCGCCGTTGAAGGAGTAACCGGGGTACCCCGAGAGCGTTCCGCTTGAGCTGATGCTCATGCTTGTTCCGTTTACGATAACCTGCTGAAGATCGAGGAAAGGTGCGTCAAATATCGTGGTAGAATCTTGCAGTTCGGTGGAATTATTGTCTACACTTATACTATAGCTTGCCGTAGCGCCATGATAGGGATCTTGCTGGATAGCGGTTGCTACAATATTTGCAGTGCCGACACCAACTATCTCGACTGCGCCCGACTTCCCATCTACTGTGGCAACGGCGGTATTGGTCGAGTGATAGGTCACTGGAGTTTCTGCATTTCTTACCGTCTGCGTAAAACTATCGCCTATTCCCTTGTCCCCTATCTCCTGATTGTCAAAGCTGAGACGCTGATCTGCCAAAGTGAGACTCGACCACTGTGCGTAGAGGTACAGAGGGCCATCGTACTCATCGGTGTAGTTTACCGTAGTGCCTGTGCCGTTGGGCATCGTGTTCCAACTTTCTACGGTGTAACCCACCCTTGCAAACTGTGCCGCCGCTTTTTCCATGTCACCCGGATATATGTTTTTGTAATTAGTATAATTAATA
>CAYJGN010000115.1:0-2068 GCA_964369635.1 uncultured Oscillospiraceae bacterium | reverse complement strand
CTCAAGTAGAATCTATATCCTGGATGGTTTCGGAAGGATTTGGAGTTGCGGTAAACAGCTTTATTGCTCAAAATTATGGTGCTAATAATATTGAGCGAGCAAAGCAAGGTTTTAATAAGGCTCTCAAATTACTGGTTGTATATGGACTATTTTCTAGCACCTTACTTATTGTAGGTGCAAGATTTTTATTTAGTGTTTTTCTTGATGATCCTAATATTTTATCTATGGGTGAAAACTATCTTCAAATACTTGGGCTTTCTCAAATCTTTATGTGTATTGAAATACTTTCTTCTACATCATTGAATGCGTTTGGTAAAAGTATATTTCCGGCAATTACTGCAATGACATTCAACATATTGATAATTCCTATGGCAATTACATTAAGTTCGACGGTACTACAACTTAGTGGTATATGGTGGAGCATTACGATAAGTTCAGTATTAAAAGGAATATTTATGTTGATAGGAGCATTATATTTCTTTAAAAAACTCCAGCCTAAGCATAAGGATGTATCGGATTAAGTAAATATTATAAATAAAAAGTAAGATTTCAAAAGTACTGTAGTATAAAAACACAGTGTTTTTTTGTGTATTTAATGCTATAAAAAGGATTGAAAACGCTTTTCAATAAGTACTGCATAGTGTATAATGATACCGCAAACAGAAAATGATATTAGGTGGAGTTAAAAACGCTGTAAAAGATCAATTTTAAATAACGGTGCTGCTGAACAATTTTTAGTAGATGTCGAGTTCCTTGTAATTGATGCAGATATAGTAGCCAACTTTGTAAAACATTTCCATAAAAAGCTGATGTTTCCAAACTATATAGGAATTGCAAAAGAGGCATATGACTATAGTAGACCACTCATTCAAGGTGAACCAGTAGTGTTTATGGAAGACAGATTATCAGCTTTCGCAAAACCTTTCTATGTGAGATAAGGAATAGAAACTTCTGCTTAAGTCAGAAGTTTTCTTTTATAAGGAGGAGTAGGTATGAAAAAATTAAATATACTTAACAAAGCATTTTATAGTAATGAAGGTCTTGAAGACGCAAATAAGTTTTCTTTGCTTACAGCAGTGCTTGTGTTTTTCTTAGTTGTTACCATATTGGGGCTAAGTAGCAGTTATCACACTAATCAATATATTGAAACAGCTTATGTAAGTCATCAAGAAACATTGGATGAAATGGTTTCATCATCCTTTGAACAGTTTGATAATTGTCAGGTAGATGAAACATTAACTTTTGGCTGTAATTCTTATCAAAGTGTGATGCTACAGGATTTTACTTTGATTTATCAAGAAGAGGATTATACTGAAATTGGAAACTTTGTAGGTTTTTTCGAAGACTATTATTTAATTCAAAGTGAACTATTGAATATAAAATCTCCTTATAGTTTTTCTGTAAATTATGAAGAATTTAGTAGCCAAGAGGATTCATTAGCTCTTGCAAATATACATATAATAAGTGGATTAGAAAATAGTTTTAGTAATACTATATATAATGATTTATCGTACAGTCTGTTATTAATGACGATAAATACTTTATTGGTAGTTTCTATCAACACCTTAAGTTTACGTAGATATGATAAAGTAAAATATAATCGCAGAAATTTATTTAAACAGTGTATGTTAATGGCGTTACCAAGTGCGGTTATAAGCGGTATTATTAGTATTATGATTACTAATGTGCTTCACGTACTAGTATTGTTTGCGATTATCTATAATTTACGTATTACATTTTATGTAAAAGGATTATTTAATAAGCTAGAAAATGTTGAAAACAATAATTTATGAAACAATTTTCATTGAAAGAAAACGCGAAAATTTTCATTGCAGATTGACATTATCAGTAAATATATGTTAATATTTATTAACCAATCAATTTTTTAATTGATTAAAAAGAGGAGGAGAAAGAAATGAAAAAGTTATTAACTTTTGTGTTAGTGTCATTACTAGGTTTAAGCTTAGTAGGTTGTTCATCAAGCCCTAGCACATCAACTGATGACCCAGCAACAGATGCACCTGTTACTTTCGTAGTAGGTAATACTGATTTTGCTGGTGAATTCATG
>CAYJGN010000114.1:0-2131 GCA_964369635.1 uncultured Oscillospiraceae bacterium | reverse complement strand
ACATAAGCAAATGCCTTTAGGATTTTAGATCCATACATAATAAGTTAAGAAACTCTGCAGATATTTTATCTGCTTAATTTGTTTCGCACAAACTTATTGTGTATGGGTCTTTTTTGACCCTAAAATCAGAAAAGGAGATTAATCTAAACTCAAAATTTGCATCACAAAAACAAAGAAAAGGTGAAATCGATTTTAAGACCAGTTTGTAAGGCGATGACAACAGATGTATGAAGTCAAAATACGTCCTTAGGGTAAACTGCAAGGCTAAAGCACTTCGTCCAAAATTTTAAGCATACGAACCAACAGTAACCGACAGAATGACACAATCGATTTTGAGCCGAGTTTGCAAAGGATGACCACAGGTGTGTGAATCTAATAATCGTTCAAAGGGTAATGACAAGGTGCGATACTTAAGAGAAAACCTCAAGCATGTGAACCAACGAATAACAACCAAAATGCCACAATCGATTTTAAGGTCGATTTACCACATAGATGAACCGTGTTTTTGAACATAAAATCATCTCATAGGGTAAAAGTACCACCATGCATACTAAGTACGGATTTAACACAACCTTACAAGGTTTACTTAATCTCATGAAATGTTAAATTATGTCCTATATCGTTACAGCTTTGAATGATAATATACTCTTCTCGATTTACGATATTTCAAGGACATCGTGTTTCACGACACCCTTGAAATGATAAGTATTATTATTTAGCAGGAGAAAGCAAAGTGCTCTAAAGGCACTCTTGCGACCATTTGGGACGGCAGTGCCGACCGTTTTGCAAGGTTTATGAGAATACTGAAAAGGTGCTGTAAATGGGCAGTTTTGCTATGTTAGGTGCTGTGAAAGTGATAAAAAGAGCGTTTGTGTCGCTTAGGTGGTCAGAAAACCCAAAAAACCAGTGAAATCAATGATTTATGGGTGGTCACAGACGTGGTCTAAGCAAAAAGGAGGAATTTTTTGAGAGAAAACAAGAAAATTAAAAACTATTTTCCACTTCCAAATGAAATCTTTGGATTGGAACTTGAAAGTTCAGAAATTGCAATTTATGCGTATCTGTTGTTTCGAGAAAATCGGAAAACATATAAGTGCTATCCGTCGTATCGGACGATTGGAAGTGCTGAAAATCTCAGCGAAAATACAGTCAGAAAATATGTATATTCACTGATTGAAAAGGGTTTAATCACAGCCGAACAGACTAAAGTTTTCACAAAAGACGGACTAAAAAGAAATGGGAATTTGCTGTATCATATTAGGCCGATAAGCGAAGCGATTGATTTAAAAAACAAAAAATTACTTAAAGAATTAGATTTAGAACAAGAAAAACGTCAAATTTTAGAGAAAGCAAAGGAGAAATTAGCGTGAAAAATGAAAATATTTTTAAAAATTATGATGACCTGCCACTGATGTTATCTGTATCTGATGTCGGAAAGCTTCTTGGAATTAGTCGAGCAGGAGCTTATGAACTGGTTCGAAGTGATGACTTTCCAAAACTTAAAATTGGTACAAGAATTATAGTTCCAAAGAATAAAATGCTCGATTGGATTGAAAATAAGTGCCAAAAATCTTGTTAAATTTAGTGATAGCTTTATTAAAAAATTTGTGGTATTGTGTTGGTTACGAAAAGAAAGGAGATGATAAAATGGCAAAAAGACGAGCCAATGGTGAAGGGACTGTTTACAAGCGAAAAGATGGCAGATGGGAAGGGCGAATTACAGTAGGTTACAAAGACGATGGCAAGCAAATTTTCAAACATTGCCTTGCAAAAACTCAAGCAGAATGTATGGAAAAGCTTAAAAATTTGATTGAAAATAACAAAAAAATTGACTTCACGAAGTCAGAACAATTTACTTTCGGTGAATGGATGGACGTATGGTTTGAAAATTTTGGCAAAATAAAGGTGCGAGAAAGTTCGCACCAGACCTATAAAGGTTATATTGAGAATCACATCAAGCCAAATCTAGGAAACATTAAACTCAATAAACTAACTGGTTTGCAACTCCAAAAATTCTACAAACAACTGCTCGAAAGTGGCAGAATTGAGCGAAAAGAAAGTATGAATCTGCCAAAGGGTTTGAGTGTTAAAACCGTTAAAAACATCCATCAAGTAATACTTTCAGCACTTG
>CAYJGN010000113.1:0-2145 GCA_964369635.1 uncultured Oscillospiraceae bacterium | reverse complement strand
AGTATAAACGATAAATACTACTCGAAGTTTGACCCGAGAATAGGCCAGGGTGTTGTTGTTACGGGTGTTGACCAACTGAGAGACCCGGCGCTTGATATTACATACAGAAACGCGATGTCTGACGTTGGCTCTATGGACGCAAAACTTGCCGGGCTTGAGAGCCTTGCAAGCGTTATAGACGAAGTTGGCAAAGGTGACGCAGAGCAAGACGACGGCGTTATTTTGCGCCAGCTTAACGATTTAAGAGACGTTATAAGCCGCGCAGTTACAGACGGTATTGACGGCTATGACGGCATTATTAAAACGTCGGCAAGCTCACTTGTAACGCTGTTTAATTCATACTCGGCAAAGCTAGACGAGCTTACAACTACATACGAAACATACATGGAGCAAGACGAGGACGAAGTTAACACACTTTTGTCTGAAATACAAAAGATGAGCATCTCAATTCGTGATGCTGAAATTCGCGGTGACCAATCACTGGAACTTCGCGATGAGCGCAACAGAATGCTTGATTCTTTGAGCCAGTACGTTAAAATTAATGTAGACTACCAAACAGAAGTTATAGGAGCAGGCTTTGAATTTGAAAAGCTTGTTGTTAACCTTGTAGACGAAAACAGGGTGGACATACCCGGTGGCGAGCTTATAAACGGCGTTCACGCAGCACAAATTTCAATTGATGACGCTACAAATAACTATGAAGTTACAGTTGGAGAACTTAAAAATATTGACGGCGAAATTTATGTTGATGATGCCGGAAATGCTGACACAGCGACACAATTAACAGACACAGAGCTTTACGGCTCTATACAGTCTTTGCGTGAGCTTTTAACAGAAGAGGGTATTTACGCAAGTGCGGCTGATAAATTAGTAGACCCACAGGCAGCAGAAAAAATGGGCATACCGTACTACCAACAAGCGTTAGACCAACTTGCAAACGAATTTGCAGCGCAGATGAACGCGCTTAATAACCCCGGCACAGGCATTACGGGAGAGGGCAACTTGTTCAGCAACGCACCGGATTCTGACGATAGCACAGGCATAACTGCGGGCAATATATCAATTTCAGATAGCTGGGCAAGCGGCGACGTTGAAATGCTGTCAACAGTTGAAGAAAATGCTTCATCAGGAGATACATCGAACCTTGCACGTTTCTTAAACGTTTTTAGCGCAGAATACGAAGTTGACCCAACTGATATAAATGCAGATGCTGAGGGTGCCACTTTCGATAGTTCTTTGCAAGACATGCTTTTAGGTTTGCAATCTACACTTGCAGAAGAACAAATGAGTGCAACAACGGTGCTTTCAAACTATGCCATAACGGCAGACAACGTTTACGTTGCACGTGAGGGCGTAATGGGTGTTGATTTAAACGACGAAGCAACGTCGCTTATGAAATATCAGAACGCATACTCTGCCGCGGCACGGCTTATGACAGTGTTTGATGAAGTTCTTCAAACACTTATAAATTCTTAATTTTAGAGGTGAAGAATTATGATGCGTGTTACAGCTAACAGTTCACTTTATATGTACAAATCAGGGCTTATGAAGAACACAAGCTCTGTGTACACTTCCATGAATAAATTGATGACGCATAGAAATTTTGACTCGTATGCAAGCGACCCGGCCTCCGCAACAAGGGCGTTTCAGGTGCACAGTTCGCTTAACGCAACAGACACACAGGCGTCTAACACGAACACGCTTATAAGCAAGTACGAGACTGCGTGGTCGAACATGGAAACGATAATTGACGATTTAACGAACGATATGGGTAGAACACCTGCGCTTACAGGCCTTAACGGCACAAACCTTGATGCACTTGATTCTCAGGCACAAGTTTTAGAGCAAGGCGCTGAGGGCATAGTGCAAGCTATGAACGCAAAGTATAACGAAGACTATATTTTTGCAGGTGCAGACACGCAAAATGCGCCGTTCTCTATTGAAGAGGCAGACGATGGCACAGGAACTATGCGCAAATACGTTGCTTTCCGTGGCGTTTTAATTGACCATAATTTGAACGCCCAATATACAGACGAAAACGGCAACACTGTTGCAGACCCTGTAACCGGTAACCCCATGACAAACCAGGATATGCTGGACATGTGGAACGACGAGGGGTTGTATGTTGACATAGGCCTTGGCTTT
>CAYJGN010000112.1:0-2241 GCA_964369635.1 uncultured Oscillospiraceae bacterium | reverse complement strand
ATTGCTTTTGTGTCTATTATTTCTTGTTTTGCGCCATTTATTACCTATATAATAAAGAAGTCAGTAAAGCGAACGACAAAAAAATCAAGAATAAGAATAAGAATGTTTGTTGCTTGCTTTTTCTTGCTTGCCTTGTCCTCTATTCCTTATATCTTTTCTGGTGTTGTGTACGACAGTCCCCTTGTTGTGCTAGTAGCCATACTTTCTACTTGCATTATACTTTATCTTACCCCTTCATTGCCAAAACTAACAAAAGAAGGTGAAAAACTATTTGGGGAAATTCAAGGGTTTAGAGACTTTATAGATATAGCACAAAAAGACAAACTTAACGCCTTAGTTGAGAAAAATCCGCATTATTTCTATGATATCCTTCCCTATGCCTATGTTTTTGGACTTTCTACAAAATGGCTTGATAAATTAGATTTAGTACAAATACCTCAAGATATGGCGTATACCAACTATGAGCAGAGGCAGGCTAATGACAGAATGCGTGCAGACATAAGCAATTTGGGAACCTTAGCAAAATCTTTGTCAGCGGTTGCCGCAGTTGAAGCTATGGTGCAAAGTACGCAAAATGCAATAGCCAGTGAAAGAAGGAGCAATAGTAGCAGTGGCAGAGGCAGAGGCTCTTCTGGTTCGTCTGGCTCGTCTGGCTCTTCTGGTGGCGGCGCTGGCGGTGGCGGCGGCGGAAGTTGGTAAGGATTTTGTTTTTTCTTTTTTTTATAAGAGCGAATAGCTTTGTATAAGCTCTAATAGTCAGACTTCCTTTTTTAGCTAAAAATATGCTAATGTACACAACATAGGCTTGTTTTATGTTTTTTAGAAATTTTTAGCAAAAAAGGAAATACTATGACTTTAGACAAGAAATTATCCAAGCAAATCTACAAAACCAATGGCAGTGCAGTTGACTTTCCTTTTTCATTTGAGGTTTTTGAAAAAGACTATGTTGCAGTAACAATTAGTAATGATTCTGACCCATTATCAACACAGTTGCATGAACCCTTGCCACAGGAAGTGACACTTTCAGAAGAGGGGGGGAGTGTAAAAATTTATTACGATAGGTCAGCACTTCTTCCCTATCCAGAAGGCTATACTATTGCAATAACACGCAATATGCCTTTTTTGCAATTGGTTTCCTTGTTAGAGGGAGGAGCTTTTCATGCAAAGGTTGTTGAAAGTTCCTTTGATATCATGAAAGCTGAACTTCAGCAGCTTTATGAAGTCATTGAACGAGCGGTAATTCTT
The DNA here is from genome assembly GCA_964369635.1 of uncultured Oscillospiraceae bacterium. Taxonomy (GTDB): domain Bacteria; phylum Bacillota; class Clostridia; order Oscillospirales; family Ruminococcaceae; genus CAYJGN01. The sequence goes on along the minus strand of CAYJGN010000112.1, from coordinate 996 downwards.
CCAGTAACAAGTGAAGAATCTCCTTCAAATCTTATTGACAGCTTTTTTTCTGCTGAAAAGAATGTACTTGCTTTAGAAGAAAGTGTGCGTTTAAATACACAAAATGCTGAAATAGCATCACAAAATGCAAGTGCAGACGCGCAAAGTGCGCAGTATTGGGCTGTGGCAGATATAGAAACAAATCCTAGTGGAAGCGCACGCTATTGGGCTGAAAATGTTTCTAGCGGATTGGCAGAAGCAACGACCCTGCAAAAAGGTATTGTACAAAGAGCAAGCGATGATATTGCAAAAGCGGGTATAGATGAAGAAAAATATATCAATTCAAAGCAACTTATCACAGAAATTATAAGGGCAACTCCAAATGCAAGCAATACGACAAAAGGCCTTATGCGTAAAGCCACAGATGCAGAAGTTGCCGAGGGCTTGAGCGAAGATGGAGCGATAAATCCAAAACAATATAAGAATAACTTACCCATTTCTTTCCCTGTTGGCACACGTATGCTTTTTCAGCAAGCAGCCGCTCCTACAGGCTGGATAAAGGAAGAAGACAGTAATTATAATGATATAGCTTTAAAGGTGACAACGGGTAATGATGTTGCTATGCAGGGTAGTCTTGCTTTTTCGTCGACATTCAATAATAAAACAATTTCAGTGAGCGGTTCAACGGGCTCGACAACGCTTTCAGTAGCACAAATGCCAAGCCATAACCATGCTTTGCCTAACTGGAGCAGTTCTACGAATCTGAACAATTCATTATACTATGGAATGACTAAGCTCGTTGAGGTTTTTCAGCAGGCGTATACAACTGCAAGTGGTTCTAACCATGGACACGCACACTCTTTTTCTGGAAATGCAGCTCTCAATATGCAGCTAAAGCATTGTTCTGTAATCATTTGTACAAAGGCATAGGTTTTGAATATGTTATGTCCTTTAACAAAAGAAGAGTGCCCTGAACATAATAAAAAAATGGGTTGTGCGTGGTGGTTGGAAGTGAAA
>CAYJGN010000111.1:0-2242 GCA_964369635.1 uncultured Oscillospiraceae bacterium | reverse complement strand
TGCATGTTTGCACTAAACACACCTGAGATGATTGCGTCATTCTATGCGCTTAATACAGTAATGGAGACAAGCCATTGCAGCAGTTTAATTATGGAATATACAGAATTGCACAAATAACAGGGTCGAAAATATATCATTTTGCACTTACCGATGATTATAAGCTGTTCAAAAAAAACAATCTGAAAGTCATTTGCGGGGGGAGGGTAGTGGTTAATGAACGTGACAGTTTGGAAGATTGCGTAAAAAGATCGAGAACAATTGTTGAAAAATTAAAATGTGAATTGTATAGCTGATTAATATACATGAACAAGAGTAAGTGCGAGGGAATAGAATGAAAATAGCGTGGGATGTAGATGGCGTATTAACTGATTTAAACGCTTTTTTGCTAAAATACGGGGAGAGGTTTTTTAAAAGGAATTACACGTGATTCGACCTGTGAAAAGAACCCAATAGTGGTACGAAGTATCACGGAGCGTCCCAAGTCGAGCGAATAGCCAGAAAATGGAACCTGAAAATTATGAGAAAAGAAGATTAAGTATATGATGAAAGGTGAAAAATATTTTGGAAAATTTGGAAAAATTTATTAAGCTAAGAGATTTTGAGGAATATAAGAAAAGGCCAGATGATAAATATATTCAACGCAGAGAAATCTTGTTGTTAGGCGAAAATGAATACAAAAATACGGAAGAAATGTATAAACAAATAAATACTTCTTTATTCGTTGAAGGAATGCTATCCGGTTATAAACCTTTAGAAATAATGGTAGCCAAGTCATGTAATAAGCGCTATAAATTTGCTTTAAAAAATAAAAAATATATTTTAAAAACTTTAAAGAAGAGGAGAAAATTTGAGAACTATTCAAACACAAAATTGATTTTGGGTAAAAAACTTGCCCCATTCTTAATTAAAATTATGAAGTTAGTAACTGATGTTAAAGTAACTACATATATTGAAGGCGATAAAAGTGATGAAAGTATTAAAGTAAATAACCATGATCAAATAAAAGCTTTTTTAGAACCATATTCAGATAAACCTCTAATATTCATACCTATGCATATATGCAAATATGATATTGAAGTAGTCTATGAAACTATTCGTTCACATTTATTGTTGTTATCAGGGACTGAAGAAAGAATGCACGGGACAATAAATGGTTTTTTCCTAAATCTTAACGGAATTAATTATGTTGATCGATCAAATATAATTGACCGTAAATTATCATTTCAAAAAATGATTAATGACTTAAATAGAGGATACAATATAATGTATTTTCCGGAGGGAACTTGGAATATATCCCCAGAAAAATTAATGTTACCTATAAGTTATAAAATTATACAATTAGCAATGAAAACTGATGCTTTTTTTGTACCTATAGCATTTAATTATACTCCGCAGTTAAAAAACAAAACAATATCAAATAGAATAAGCAAGCCATATAAAGTAAATTCAAATAATTCGTTAACCAATTCACTAAATGAATTGGTTGAAAAATGCGCATCATCTAAATGATATTTATATGAGATGGAAGCAATAATTAAAAGAGATGACTTAACTGCAGTTCACTGGGACAATAAAATTAATGCTTATTATAATTGTTTTAATCAAAACGCAGTAAGCATTCTAAATGAATTTGATAAACATAATTACTTTGATAATAAAACATGGATAAAATTAAAGAAAAATTTAAAATCAAAACTTTCCGCCAGTGAGATAATTATGCTGAAAAACCTACTAGAAAATAAATATAAATCCATCAATTATTGGAAAGAGATGTTAACAAAACTGATTGGAGAATGGCCTGCAACTGATTTAATTGAGGAATCAGCGTATAGCTATCAACCCAAAGGAGATGCATATGAATTTTTTGAAACATGGAATACATCTATTTCGTATAGGAACGGACAAAGAATGGTGAAGAGAATTACTTCTGAAGGTAGATTCACAGTTTAATTATGGAATATACAGAATTGCACAAATAACAGGGTCGAAAATATATCTTTTTGCTCTTACCGATAATTATAAGCTGTGCAAAACGTAAAGTTGAAAGTGACTAGCGGCGGAGTTGTAGTGGTTAATGAAAGTGATAGTTTGGAAGATATGGGTAAAAAGATCGAGAACAATTGTTGAAAAAATAAAATGTGAATTGTATAGCTGATTAATATACAAGAACAAGAGTTAGTGCGAGGTGATAGAATGAAAATAGCGTGGGATGTAGATGGCGTATTAACAGATTTAAATGCTT
>CAYJGN010000110.1:0-2244 GCA_964369635.1 uncultured Oscillospiraceae bacterium | reverse complement strand
ATAATGAAGTTGTAGTAAGTGATGATGCAGATGTAACAACATTAACAATAAGTGCGAATACAGCAGAAAGTATAGTAGAAGGTTCAGTAGATAAAATCACATTTACAGTAACAGCAAGTAATGAAGTAAAAACAGCATTAACAGTAACAGTAGAAGTAAATGGAGAACCACAAACAGTTACAATTTATCCAGCAGGAACAGACCTAGGTGGTGGAGTTCTAAGTGATGGAAAAACAGCAACGTTTGAAGTAGCTGTAAGAGAAGATGATGTATATGTAGATGCGAATGATACTTTAGCTCCAACAATCACAGGATCAACAGGTGGAGGGTATTCAGCTGAACCAAATATTGATAATAGTGATAATGAAGTTGTAGTAAGTGATGATGCAGATGTAACAACATTAACAATAAGTGCGAATACAGCAGAAAGTATAGTAGAAGGTTCAGTAGATAAAATCACATTTACAGTAACAGCAAGTAATGAAGTAAAAACAGCATTAACAGTAACAGTAGAAGTAAATGGAGAACCACAAACAGTTACAATTTATCCAGCAGGAACAGACCTAGGTGGTGGAGTTCTAAGTGATGGAAAAACAGCAACGTTTGATGTAGAAGTAAGAGATGCAGATGGATATGCACAAGGAGATGAGACTATCACTGCAACAATTACAGGGACAGATAATGATACAGCAGAGACTGATAACTTTGAAAGCCTTGCATTTGGTGAAGCAGCAGAAGTAACAGTAACAGATAATAATGATATCGTTCCAACAATTACATTAACTGCACCAGCAGATGTAGATGAGAATGCAACAAGTGTAACATATACAGTAAGTGTAAATATAGCAGTAGCTGAAAACTTAGAAGTTACATTAAGTAATGGACAAACAGTTACAATTTATCCAGCAGGAACAGACCTAGGTGGTGGAGTTCTAAGTGATGGAAAAACAGCAACGTTTGAAGTAGCTGTAAGAGAAGATGATGTATATGTAGATGCGAATGATACTTTAGCTCCAACAATCACAGGATCAACAGGTGGAGGGTATTCAGCTGAACCAAATATTGATAATAGTGATAATGAAGTTGTAGTAAGTGATGATGCAGATGTAACAACATTAACAATAAGTGCGAATACAGCAGAAAGTATAGTAGAAGGTTCAGTAGATAAAATCACATTTACAGTAACAGCAAGTAATGAAGTAAAAACAGCATTAACAGTAACAGTAGAAGTAAATGGAGAACCACAAACAGTTACAATTTATCCAGCAGGAACAGACCTAGGTGGTGGAGTTCTAAGTGATGGAAAAACAGCAACGTTTGAAGTAGCTGTAAGAGAAGATGATGTATATGTAGATGCGAATGATACTTTAGCTCCAACAATCACAGGATCAACAGGTGGAGGGTATTCAGCTGAACCAAATATTGATAATAGTGATAATGAAGTTGTAGTAAGTGATGATGCAGATGTAACAACATTAACAATAAGTGCGAATACAGCAGAAAGTATAGTAGAAGGTTCAGTAGATAAAATCACATTTACAGTAACAGCAAGTAATGAAGTAAAAACAGCATTAACAGTAACAGTAGAAGTAAATGGAGAACCACAAACAGTTACAATTTATCCAGCAGGAACAGACCTAGGTGGTGGAGTTCTAAGTGATGGAAAAACAGCAACGTTTGATGTAGAAGTAAGAGATGCAGATGGATATGCACAAGGAGATGAGACTATCACTGCAACAATTACAGGGACAGATAATGATACAGCAGAGACTGATAACTTTGAAAGCCTTGCATTTGGTGAAGCAGCAGAAGTAACAGTAACAGATAATAATGATATCGTTCCAACAATTACATTAACTGCACCAGCAGATGTAGATGAGAATGCAACAAGTGTAACATATACAGTAAGTGTAAATATAGCAGTAGCTGAAAACTTAGAAGTTACATTAAGTAATGGACAAACAGTTACAATTTATCCAGCAGGAACAGACCTAGGTGGTGGAGTTCTAAGTGATGGAAAAACAGCAACGTTTGAAGTAGCTGTAAGAGAAGATGATGTATATGTAGATGCGAATGATACTTTAGCTCCAACAATCACAGGATCAACAGGTGGAGGGTATTCAGCTGAACCAAATATTGATAATAGTGATAATGAAGTTGTAGTAAGTGATGATGCAGATGTAACAACATTAACAATAAGTGCAAATACTGATAGTGTAGATGAAGGAGAGACTGTAACATTTA
>CAYJGN010000109.1:0-2294 GCA_964369635.1 uncultured Oscillospiraceae bacterium | reverse complement strand
CCAAATTCACTTATTGTTACAGCATTCATTTCGTTCTCCCCTTTATTATATAAATTTGACTTTATATCAGCCTTTTTTCGTTATTTCGAGATTGCCGAGATAATCTCCACTGCAAATATTATACCAAAAAATGTATAGTTGTTTCAAGATATTTCAGAATTTATTTTCACTATCCTAATGCAAGTATTAACTGGGGTGTTATAGGAGTATAGCAAAAGAGAACTGTAAAACAAAATCCAATACTCTTTCTTTAAAAGTAAGTTTAAACTTTTCTTGACACAGGCAAATTTATATGCTAAAATAATTTCACAGACCAAACAGTCGGTTTGTGAAAGGAGGGTGAATTTGTTAAAGATAAATTTAGTTAGTGTTTTCGTTAATGATATTTATAAAGCACTGGAATTTTACACAGAAATATTGGGCTTTAAAGAGAAAACTGTTTTAACTCAAATAGGGTATTTCACTGTAACATCTCCCACTTGTGAGAACGAAGTTGAACTTTTATTAGAGCCAAACAGTAATCCGATAGCAGAAAGTTATCAAAAAGAGTTGTTTAAGCAAGGAATACCTGCTGTTTCTTTTGGTTCTGATAATGTGACGGCTGAATATGGCAGACTAACAAAGTTAGGTGTAAAATTTCATATGAAACCGAAGAAAGTAGTCGGTGCTATGATTTGTGTGCTTGAAGATGGTTGTGGAAACCTTATACAGATTGCAGAGGTGCTACATGACTAAGGAAACAGACAAGAAAGTAACTTCAAGAGATTTACAGGCAATGGAAACTAAACTCAAAATAATGGAATGTAGCACAAGATTATTTTTTGATAAAGGTTATAAAGGCGCAACACTTGGGGACGTCCTTAAAGAAACCAATTTATCAAAAGGTGCATTTTATCATCACTTCCAAAGCAAAGAGGAGCTTTATGTAGAAACTATAAAATATCTGATTGATGAGTTTGCTGCTATTCCATACGATAGTTTTGATAATAGTTCGCTTTATAATTTCTATACCGATTATATCAATTATGTAACCAAACAATCAGAGGACAAAGCACTTAATAGCTTTAGCTATACCACTTTGCTTTATAATGCAATCAAACAAATTCCTGATTTAAGTAATCACGTTGAAAAAATCAGAGATTCAGAAGAACAAAGTTGGATATTGGTAGTTAAAAACGCAAGAGCAAATGGCGAAATTGAAACTCCTATGAGTGATGAACAAATCACAAAAATGTTCCTATCATCTTCAAATGGCATAGGAATGAATGGGGCAAGCACAAACGAAAGTGACAAAAAAAGCATACTAATTGATTTATGGAATGCTTTTTACAAAGGATTAAAATAAAAAAGGTAGGTAACAAAAATGAAATTAGAAGTAAATATGGTAGTAAGCAACGCAAAGGATGCAAGCAGTTATTATGATAAATTGCTTGGAGCTGAAATCACTTGGAACACAGACGAAGAAACAGAAATGAACGAGATGACAATGAAACTTGCAGGAACTGAAATCAGAGTAATGAATGAAAACAAAGACTTTGGCTTAATCGCACCAACAGCACAGGGAACAGGTTCTATGTGGTTAAATCTTATTGTAGATGATATTGAAAAGTTTTTTGAAAATGCAGTAAGTGAGGGAGCATTCGTAATCTCTCCTGTAATGGAATTTCCCGAAATACCTGCAAAGAATTGTGTTTTAGCTGATAAGTTTAATCATACTTGGGTAATCAATCAAAAATATTAGGAAGTTCTTATGGCTGAAAATAAATTGCATAAAATGCTATTTACTGAAGTATACCATTTGTATGTAGCAAAAGCAGAAAGAAAAGGTAGAGCTGTAAACGAAGTAAACGAAATTATCTGTTGGCTAACTGGATATTCAGAAGATGAACTAAAATCGAAGTTAAGCGAGCCTGTTGATATGGAGAGCTTTTTTGTTTCTGCTCCCTCTCCAAACCCAAATAGAAACTTGATTAAAGGCTCGATTTGTGGTGTGAAAATCAGTGATATTGAAGAACCTATTATGAAAGATATTCGTTCACTTGAAAAATTGATTGATGAACTTGCCAAAGGCAAACCAATGGATAAGATATTGAAATAGTCCATAGTGTTGTAACGGTCATAAAAACTGAACAGTGATACTCGTGGGCGAATCAAAAGTGGTTCGTCCATTTTTTTAGCTTATTTTCACTATCCTAATGCAAGTATCTTTTGGGATATAATCGGCGTGTAGCAAAAATAAAAGCTGTGCCAAATTTAATTGGCACAACTTATTTAACTTGGTAGAATTATTTTAT
>CAYJGN010000108.1:0-2375 GCA_964369635.1 uncultured Oscillospiraceae bacterium | reverse complement strand
GGGCGGGCTGCGGGCAGAGCCCGCACGTTTGGGGGGGGTTTTAAAACTATGTTTGAGTGGCTATTTAAAAATCGCCTCTGCCGGCAGCCGGCCGCGCAAAACCCTTGACCTTTTGAAATATTGAAAGCAAAACATCAGACTTTGAAAAGATAACAGTGTGAAAAAGAGGTTAAAATGCATAGTTTTAAACTTTAATATTCCCTTAATATTTAATGTAAAATATATAAGGATTATTGAAAAAGCAAAAAAATAATGTTATGATAATTTAGTGATGAAAGTTGGAAATTTTATTAAATAAATTGAAACATAATTTGATAAATTGAACACTAAATATAAAAGGGGTGAATAGATGGAGGATAAAAATGTTATTGAAGTCCGTGGTCTTAAAAAGATTTACCGAATAGGTAATGAGAAAGTCCGAGCTCTCGACGGTGTTGATTTAACCGTTAAAAAGGGAGAAATTTGCTGTCTTCTTGGTGTTTCCGGTTCCGGTAAAAGTACCCTTCTCAATATGCTTGCAGGTCTTGAGAAACCGAGCAAAGGTGAGATTAAAGTGCTTGGTAAAAATGTGCGGAAATTTTCAGAAGCTATGCTCTCAAAGTTTCGAATGGAGCATTTCGGATTTATCTTTCAGTCATATAATCTGCTCCCTCCACTGACTGCGGTTGAGAATGTAACGCTACCGCTTATATTCAAAGGTGTGCCGAATAAGCAGAGGATAAAAAAGGCGCACAGCATTTTAAAGGCAGTTGGACTCGGGGATCGTATGAAACATAAACCAACTCAAATGAGTGGTGGTCAGCAGCAGAGGGTTGGTATTGCAAGGGCATTTATAGATTATCCCGATATAGTTTTTGCAGATGAGCCAACAGGTAACCTCGATACTAAAACAACAAGCGAGGTTATGGAGATGATGGTGCGGATGACAAAAGAGAAAAACAACACGCTAATTATAGTTACCCATAACAATGAAATAGCCGAATACGCAGATCATGTTGTCCATCTGCGCGACGGAATAGTGATAAACGAACATTTTAAAGAAGAGGTGCAGTGATATGAAAAAAGGAAGAATTTTTGCTTTGGTTTTGGCAGTTATTATGCTGTTATCGTTTTTAGTGCCAGCATTTAGCGCATTTGCGGCGTCAGATCCAACGATTCCAAGTACAGGCAGCGGTATACCCGATATAATTATTGAAAGACATGAAATTTTTGAGGGCGGAACAGCGACTTTTGCAACAGAGATTAAAGAAGGTCAGCCATATTATATCGTTACATACATAAAAAATATGACAGATACAGATATAACTGATGCAGTTGCTATTCTAAATAGCTGCGACTTCTTTATGGAAGATAATAACCCAAATAATAAATATATCGGAACAATTCCAGCAAACAGCACTGTGACATCAGGGTTTTACGTTGGATATAAAGGGAGTGGAACGAATTACTCGATAACTGTCGACGGTAAGCAGACAACTCAGATAGAAGACCCAGATAATCCACCTGCGATGATAGATGTTGTTTCACAGTTAACTGAGTCTATGTCTATCTATGTTGAGAATACCGTTACAGGTGCGGTTGATGAGCCAGTTTCTACCTCTGTTCCAAAGGTTATAATCTCGCAATATTCAACAGGTGAGGGTTCAATTCAAGCAGGTAAAGACTTTAACTTCAGTTTCACCCTGAAAAATACAAGCAAAGATGTAACAGTTTCTAATATGGTTGTAACGGTATCTTCTCTCGATGGAGTTATCGTGCCAGCTTCTGGATCAAACAGCTTTTATATCGAGAGCATTGCTCCGGGCGCTTCTCGCTCGCTAAATCTTCCGCTCTCAGTTAAACCCGATGCAGAAACTAAAAGCTATGAGCTAACACTAACAATTAGCTATGAAGATCAGAGCGCTTCGCCGCACTCATCAACTGAGAAGCTAAGTATAAAAGTTATCCAGCCACAAAAACTTGAAGTGCAGAATATCTATGGTACTGATTTTGGCGATGTAGGCATGCAGACATCTATCGGCATGCAGTTTGTAAACACAGGTAAAGCGCCACTTCTAAACCTAACACTTGAGATAAAAGGCGACTTCACAGTACCAGACGGAGTTTATTATATAGGTAATTTCCAGAGCGGCTCATTCAACTCAGCCGATATGGCAGTTATTCCAAATTCAAGCGGATCATTAGAGGGCGAAATCCTCTTTACATTTGAAAACGATGCAGGTGAAGTTAGCGAAGTTTCGCATCCATTTACTATGGAGGTTATGGAAGGCTTTACAGGCGGAGATGATATGGGCGGCCCTGATATCGGAATAGGTCCTGACGGTGAAATATGGGGTCCTGATGGTGTTTATCCTCCTGAAGTGGGTGGCGGAATC
>CAYJGN010000107.1:0-2384 GCA_964369635.1 uncultured Oscillospiraceae bacterium | reverse complement strand
CTATACCGAAGTTATCATTGATAACTTTTGTTAGAGGAGCAAGACAGTTTGTTGTACAAGAAGCGTTTGAAACAACTTTCATATCGCTTGTATATTTATCATTGTTTACACCCATAACAAATGTAGGGGTATCATCTTTAGCAGGAGCTGAGATAACAACCTTTTTAGCACCGCCGTTGATATGAGCCATACACGCCTCAGTTGTTGTGAATACACCTGTTGACTCAACAACATACTCAGCGCCAACTTTTCCCCAGCTGATAGCTGCAGGATCTCTCTCATTGAAAACTTCAATAGCTTTTCCGTTTACTGTGAATTTACCATCTTTCACTTCAGCAGTACCGTCAAATCTACCGTGGATAGTATCGTACTTTGTCATGTAAACCATGTAATCAAGGTCGATAAAAGGATCGTTTATACCTACAACCTCAAATTTCTCAGGTTGTGCCATAGCCGCACGGAAAACAAGTCTTCCGATACGTCCGTAACCGTTAATACCAATTTTTATTGCCATTTTAAATTCCTCCTTTAAATTTCTATAACTATTTTATAATATATTGTTCCAAATAACAAGAGAAAAATTGGAAATTTGTAAATTTATTTAAAATTGTTAATAATTTATCAATATTCTCGTCAAGATGCAAAACTGCTCTTAACTAAAACCAAAAGCGACCTCAAAGGCGAATTCCAATATTTGCCATAATAGTAAATCCTTTTATTTGTACAATACTTATATAAAATGCATTAATTTATTGTTGTCGATATTTGTTGTATTTTGTCGAATATGATGATAAAATGAGCATAACAACTAAACGAGGTAATAATATGAACAAGCTTGATTTTCTAATTGAAAGCTTAAAGGACACACCGGGATGCACCTTTGTGACCGATAAGGATTTTAATCCTATTTACAAAAATGAGGATATGGAAAAAGCTTTTGGAAATATATCTGATAATTTTCTGAAAGAACACGTTTCAAAAAACGATCTTTTGGCGTTGCAACGTGGTGAGCGGATTATTTTTGCAGCAAAAGGCGATACAACTCCATTTATAAGCTTTAGCTCTGTTTCTTTTTACGTGGGGCAGGACGAGAGTTACTATGCATTTATTACGACAAAGAAATTCGTAACAGCTGATTCTGTCGCTATATCCACATCTCTTGGCAACGATTTGACTTCCATTATATCAAAGCTTATTCCAATATCACGAAAACTTGAGAACGTATCTCCTGATATAATCGGTCAGATAAAAGGAATTGAGAAAAGCACCTTTATGCTCCTTAACAAAGTTCAAACGCTCAGCCGTTTCAATATGCTATCAGATACCAAATCAGTACCTCTCATCTTAAAGAAAGTTCATTTTTCGGTATACCTAACTGAGCTTTTCTCATCTGTTGAGGTTGTCCTTAAAAACGCAAACTACAATTTCCATTATTCTATAGAGCCTGGAATATACGCAAATCTCGATCTTAATTTCTTCACCCCCGCTATAATTTCCATAATTAATAACTGCACTGTCTATGCAAGCGATAACAAGAGCGTTTCGGTAACTGCAAAAACCGAAGATGGTAAGATAATTATAAAAATATCAGATGATGGAAGTGGCATACCATCTAATAGCTACTCGAAAATTTTTGAACCATATTTCCACTATCGTGAAGGCGGCGTTCCGCATGACCGTTTAGGTCTTGGTTTATCTGTTGCAAAACTTGCTATAGAGCAGATGAACGGTGAAATCGGAGTTGTCTCAAGCGAGCAATCCGGAACTGTTGTTATAATAACCTTAAAAGAAGAGCCACCCTCTGATCTTCTTATATTTGGTGCAACTACCGCCGATTACCTCACCGACCAATTTTCAGAGCTTTATGTTGGTCTTGCAGATATCGCAAAGAGCTATCTGTAAATAAAATTTTAAATTAAAGACATATGTGAAATGCTATCACATATGTCTTTTTTATAAGTCTTATATAAAATAACGCACCTTTTTCAAATATATCGCGCCTGCGCCCCGCAGAAAACGCTTCGCGTTTAGTCGCACTCTGTGCGACTTTGGCAAACCTGCGGTTTGCCTCTGCGGGGCAGCAGCCAAACAAATCCATGCACACCTATTCAGCTGTTAATTATATTACCCACTTAAAATATCTATTCCTATACCCAAACAGCCATCTTTATCGCTATTTTTTCTCTCTTTCAGATGCGTATTTAAGCTTTGTTGCAATCCCACCCCTAATATGCCTCTCACTTTTATTATACATAAGCACCTCTAAAACCTCCTTATAAAGAGCCGGGTTAATCTTTCGAAGCCGCACACTAACATCCTTATGTACCGTAGACTTCGATATATTGTGCTCTTTCGCGGTCGCTCTTACTGTCGCTTTATTTTCA
>CAYJGN010000106.1:0-2384 GCA_964369635.1 uncultured Oscillospiraceae bacterium | reverse complement strand
AAGCATATAAAACTCACCTTGCCCAAACAAGCTTGATGGCAGATTGAGATACCCCTCAACATACTCATCCTCAAGAGAAGCCTCGCCACAGGGAATACTCCCAACAACTTTAGCAGTCGAGACCATAGTATTCTCGCGGTTCATCTCAACGAGATAGCGATAGATAGTCGTCCTGCTAACACGCATCTCATCGGCTATGTTTTTAAGCGACGGCGACTTTGCATATTTGCGCTTCCAGCTGTTCACGAAGCTATATATTTTTCTCTTTAGCTCAATACTTTTACGCCTCATAAACCCACCTCCAAAAGCGGCTATCTATAACAACTGTTACCGATAAATTGATTATACTCCTTTTTGATAAGAAATCAGTAGCAAAATGAGAAATAAAAAAATGGCGGCACCGTTAGGTGCCACCAGGGGGAGTTTGTCGTGCCGTTATGTGTCTAATTTATTTTCCTTTGAAAATTCAACAAATTCTTTCGAATTCTTCTTTAAATCATAAACTACATTTCCGGTTTCCTTTTTTATAGATATTTTCTTAATAGGAGATTTCAGATCATTTTCCATGTAACCTGAAGTATGTAACCCATAATCCGCTAAACTTTCATGGATATCCCCTATGGTAACTGTTGAATTTTCTGATTCTGTCATGCTTCTATTCAAAATTATACTATCTAAAGCAACTTCGAAAATATCTTTATTTTTAAAAGGCAACGATGTGTTATTATCAGATTTAGTTTCAATTTCTTGTTTAATAACGCCACTAATTTCATCTCCGCTATATGTTTCATATTGATTAATAAAGTTAGACATTTCATACATGTGGAACCTTTGATCAGTTTCATTGCTAAATTCCTTTCTCAATTCAACTCTGGGTCCAATCGTTTTCCCTAACAATATATTCCACCAGTCGTCCTTTCTGTCAGAGGAAACAAATATGATGTCTTTGTTAGTGTTTTTTGCGAATTTAATTATTTCCTTCCAAATCACTAAATCACCATATGCATTATTTAGATTATTGTTATCCTTTTTTCTTGAATCCATATAGCCAGGAGGGATTTTTTATCATATCTTGATTTTCCTTCTTTAAATATATCTTCTAGTTCTTCTTGACTAAATTCAGTTCCAGTTTTTCCATCAAAAAGCATTAGAATTTCACTAAGTATTTTATCTTCATTCACAGAAAAATCAAGTTTATTTTCATTTTCAAAAGATTTAGACCATTTTTTGAGATATGTTTTCAATCTTTCATAGTTGCTATCATTTTTATCAACTCGATATTCTTTTTTTATATCCTCAATGAAACCGTCGGTTTTACTGTAAATGTTTTTATATTTTGATTCAGTTTCAAGAATAGTAGAAACTCTTTTTTTCATGAATTCATTTGCAATATGATATGGCATCCAAATTCGAGGACTTAATTTTTTAATTGCCAGCAACAATGTGTCACGTGTATTTTTAGAATACCTGTACAAATTCAAGAGTATATTTGTATCAAAATATCACCTTTTTCGCTGTCGCTATATTCTAAGTACTCTTTTACGGTATCTTTCATTTTTATCTCTCCAGTCATTTCAAATATTTTATCACAAATACAGTTAGTGACAAGAATCAATTAAAGAAATAATTATAATGCTGCATTGCAATAATTTCCATTTTAGTTAATACCTTATCATTTACTTCAAATAGTTTTTAAAACTCCGATTGGCTGTTTGATATCTTTTCAACTTTTTATCTGCCGATTACTTTTACTCAAACGCTATAATACATTTTATATCTTCATGTTCATCACATGTTTTTTGTCGTTTATGCTTGTTGTAAATATTAGATATACTATCTGATAAGTTTTAATCATAAATTAATCTTTCCACCATATAAAACCGCCACGACTCCTATCAAACTATATACCCATTCTCAAACAAAGCAAGCACCACATGCATCTGCTGATTATAAGCTTTTTGTTCATCGCCCATAACCCTTGCCCACAGCTCTTTCGGGTTACTTATATTCTCTTCTTTTATAAGCTCGACTGCTTTTATGGCATATTCGGCATTTTTCGTGAGTTTAAACTCCTCATTATGCGTATATCCTTTTATTGCATTTAAGTAGCATAACCCGAGAAATGTATTTTTCGGACAACCTTTAAGCTGACTTGATGACCCTTCGCCAAATATTTCACAACTCGCCTTATGCCATGAGTCTTTTGGGTTTATACCTTGTTCTAGATATTTCGCTGCTGCTATTGCGACCTCTTTATAACTACTCATCTTAAATTCCTCCATAATTACTTATTCAACCCGAAATCGTATTGCAGATAATCGGGCAGGTCATTTTCCATCTTAATGTCAAATAGGTATGTGCCATTGCTACCGTCTGTTTTGCGG
>CAYJGN010000105.1:0-2445 GCA_964369635.1 uncultured Oscillospiraceae bacterium | reverse complement strand
ATTTTTTGAAAATAACTTCACCATCTCGGTCTGTGTATATTTCTAGTGGGTCGCCGTTACTGATTACATTGACACGAAAAACCTTGTCCTTACGGTTTGTAGCCGATTGGACTAACTCGGTCTGCAAGCTATCCTCCGTGCCTTTATTAAAATTTACAGCTTGTCTCTCTGAAAATTCTCCGCAATGAATAATTTCATCAATATCAGCCTTTAGCTCAACTTCAATATGGTCTTCATATATATCAATTCGCTCAATAATAAGTTCTAAATCATATTTATCGAGTTTTGGCTTATTTAATATGTCATTAAATACATCGATAGCTGTTTTTACAACTCGGTTTACTCTGATTATAGTATTGCGTTTATTTTCAGCCATTGAAATTTGATTTTGAAGTCCTTCTATTCTGTTAGTAAGGTCAGCTTCAAGTTCATCATAAATTTCTTCAATGGTATCTTCTCTTTCTGGGTGCTTCATAATCTCACGAATACGTTGACGTTTAGTAGCTTTCATTTCTTCAAGCAAATCGTCAAGTACCACAGTAAGATTTGCTACTGAAATTTCAGTTTCACAAATATCCTCTCGTTGGCTTGCAAGGTCGGCATTAAGACGCTCAATCATATCTGCTGAATTATCCATAACAAGTTTTATATAACTTTTAAGCACATCGTCAAGCTTATCTACTCTGATATGGTGACTAGTGCAACCTTTAAGTCCACGACGATGATATGTTCCACAACGGTAGGCATCACGCAAATCATTTCTACTCATTGCAAACATTGGACTTTTACAATCGCCACAAAATAAAAATCCAGAATAGATATTATCATTAATTTTAACACCACGATAATTATTTTTTGTACGCTGTGTGCGAAGCGCCTTTGTTGTACGGAATGTACGATAATCAATTATCGCTTGATGGTGATTTTCAAATACAATATGGTCACTTTCATTACACTTTACATCAGCACCATTTATCTTTTTACGAGTGTATTTACCCTGACGAAGTGTTCCTATATAAAAATCATTATCTAAAATGCCCTGTATAGTAATTATACTCCACTCAGGTTTTGCCTTATGATTGCACTGCTCACCATTTGCCTCTTTACGTGCTTTTTCATCCATTCTAGGCGTTGGGATTTTTTCATCAGTGAGATAATTTGCGATTTTTTTATATCCCCAACCGTCAATATAAAGTTCAAACACTTTGCGAACAATCTCTGCTTGCTCAGGTACAAGCTCGAATTGCCCTTTTTTATTTATAATATACCCATAAGGGGCTGCACAAATCCACTTGCCGTCTGTCTGTCTGCGCTTTATAACTGATTTCACCTTTTTACTGGTATCAGTTACAGGCATTTCATTTATCAAAAATTGAAACTGAATTTTCAGCCAATCATCATCATTTGGGAAGTCGATGTTGTCGCCAATGGAAATAATTCGGCAACCTACATCACGCAAATCCTCAAGTTCTACAAGCCCACGAGAATTTCGGCGAGAGAAACGAGAAAAATCCTTGACAATCAGTATATCTTTTTTATGTGAAACTAGCTCACGTCGCATAAGCTGATAACCCTCGCGTTGTTCAAAAGTGTAACCACTTTTGTCCCTATCTTCGTAAAAATTTAGAGCCGAGTTCGGGAAAGTTTTTGTGACAAAATCCTCAATAATCGCCTTTTGGTTTTCTATCGAGGTATTATCGCGGTCCTGTTCTTCGTCTACTGAGATACGGCAGTATCCAGCTATATCGAATTTTTCTATCAATGTATTCACCTTATTTCATGTATAAACTAACAACATTGTAACATATGGCAAAAGAAAAAGCAAGGGAAACTACATTGCTTTTAGTATATTATAATAATCTAGTTGACCAGTCAGTGGGGAAACCCATATGCTTTAGTTCAATACTTTTATTGTACTCATCAATTAAAGCAGTTAATGGAATTACAAATTTTGCTCTCCATTTTTCGCTATCAGTATACAAAAACTTAAGTGTAAGCAATTGTGTAAACAAAGAATTATCTGCAATATAATCGAAACCTTTCGGCATTTTAGGTTTTGCAGTAAATCGCCAATAATACATTCTCGAATAATGTGCACATTTATTTCTCAAGTCCGTAAGGCAACGCAGCCAACTTTCGAGTTGTGGAACACCCGTTTTATAGAAATTTTGTGCTATTACCTTTTTATCTTCGGTTTTTAAGTCTTTGTAGAATCGTGACAGCATACCTATAGAGAAAAATTCTGTAATTACCCATATTGGCAACTTGCCTTCATAATTTTCATTATGATGTTTTACAACTAAGGTATTTTTATTTTCTCCTATGAAAGAGTCTATACGTTCCATATATGATTTTTCATCATGTTTATCAGAAAAAGTGGTTTCATCGAGATATTGTCAACAACAGTGATAAAATGTAAGAAAAAGGCGATTAAAAAATGTAGTT
>CAYJGN010000104.1:1206-2450 GCA_964369635.1 uncultured Oscillospiraceae bacterium | reverse complement strand
CTGCGTGGCTCATAGCGATGGACTTTGCCTTTGTTTCGCCGATATAGCTCGTAGAACTCGGAGAAGGTGTTGTTGCGGGGGCAGGTGTAACGCTCGGGGAAGTCGTGCTTTCCTTAGAATCCTTGTCGTATTCCAATATTGCTCCCGTAGTAGCATTTATCTCGAACTCGTATTCGGCATTCGCTGTTCTGAGTTCCACGTCGTACTGCGCAACACGGTCGTCATAATCAAGCTTGCAAGTGCTGCTTAGCACATCACTCGAGGAAAGGCCTGCGTGGCTCATAGCGATGGACTTTGCCTTTGTTTCGCCGATATAGCTCGTAGAGCTCGGAGAAGATGTTGTTGCGGGGGCAGGCGTAACGCTCGGGGAAGTCGTGCTTTCGTTAGAATCCCAGTCGTATTCCAATATTGTGCCCGTAGTAGCATTTATCTCGAAGTCGTATTCGGCGGTTGCAGTCAGGATTTCCACGTCGTAGTGCGCCACACCGTTGTCATAATCAAGCTTGCAAGTGCTGTTTAGCACATCGCTCGACGAAAGACTTGCGTGGCTCATAGCGATGGACTTTGCCTTTGTTTCACCGATATAGCTCGTAGAGCTCGGAGAAGATGTTGTTGCGGGGGCAGGCGTAACGCTCGGGGAAGTCGTGCTTTCGTTAGAATCCCAGTCGTATTCCAATATTGTGCCCGTAGTAGCATTTATCTCGAAGTCGTATTCGGCGGTTGCAGTCAGGATTTCCACGTCGTAGTGCGCCACACCGTTGTCATAATCAAGCTTGCAAGTGCTGTTTAGCACATCGCTCGACGAAAGACTTGCGTGGCTCATAGCGATGGACTTTGCCTTTGTTTCACCGATATAATTTGTAGTACTTCCCGTAGTTTGAGCAGAGAGAACTTGTACTCCATCTTTTGCATATTCTGTTATATCTCCTGTTGCTGCGTTTATACCAAAATCGTATTGTGCGTTCGAAGTACGGATTGCTACGTTGTATCGCTCCACTTCGTCTTCGTAATCAAGAGTGCAAGAAATGTCCTGAATGTCACTCTCTGAAAGTCCCGCTTGTGTAATCGCAATGGACTTTGCCTTTGCCTCTCCGACACGTTCTGATAGAACCTCGCCCTCGATGGATTCTGCCTGTGTAGCGGTGAATTCTTCCCCTTGTGCGACGGTTTGCGCTGTGTCCTCCGAACTTTGTGTATACGGGGTGCATGCTGAGAATAACAATGCCAAGCTTAGAGTGAGTACA
>CAYJGN010000104.1:0-1196 GCA_964369635.1 uncultured Oscillospiraceae bacterium | reverse complement strand
AATTATTTTTCTGTTCATTATAATTACCTCTTTCCTTAAAATATTTTACTTTACATCCAAAGTATATTGTCCAAACATTAAAGAAAGATTAACAAATAAAAAAATCTAGGATTTTTTGTTCAGTGAGTACATTTATTTTTTATTCTCTGTTCTGCAATAATTATGGAACAGGCGTAAGACAATGGCTAAGTAATTGGGTTTTGATGTATCTGCCGAATATGCGCAGGATGTCCTTCAAAAAAGCATAGATGCAAGCGACGACACTATAGAACAAGAAAACGGAAGCGACCCGAATAATGTGCTTGTTTTGGAAAACGAATCTGCTTTTATACAAGGTACGGGTTATACGGAAGAAGAGTACTATGAAAATGCTATACCTGCGATACAAAAGACGATAGCAATAAATAGACTTAGAGAAGATTTCGTGTCGCAGTTATCGGCGGAGGATAAAAACGACCCTGCTAAAGTGGAAGAAAAATACTCTGCTTATATAAAAATCTTGATTGAAAATGCCGACATTTAATATTAAATGACTCCGCATCACCCGAATAGACCTTGTTGAAAACAATTATATGTCTGCAAACAGGCACCGGCAGATTACTGCTTTTCTGTTGGTGCTTATATTGCACAACAGAGAGAACACATTATGAGATTCTGTCCATTATTTATAATATTCTTTTAAATTATTTAAAGTATACTTAGAATAATACTTGTTATTTATTTATAATTTGGTTATAATACTACTGAGAGGTGATATTATGGCAATCATTACTAACGAAAATATTTTAAAAGTCTTAACAGCGTACAACCCGTGGTGGAAATCGGGAATGATTAGCGCAAAGATGTCAAAAACATACAAACGATTTGCGTACTCCCGGGCGATGGAACGCCTATTGAATGAGTCGCTTAGAAGAGCTGTGGTACTCACGGGCACACGTCGTGTGGGTAAAACCACGATACAATATCAGATGATTGAAAATCTGTTGTCGGGTGGTATCGACCCGAGGAAAATTGTGTTTATTTCCCTCGACCATCCGATGCTAAAACTCAGTTCATTTCAAGACGTGCTTAATTGTTATCACGAAAACATCTATGCCGAGCAAGATGTATATTATTTCTTTGACGAAATTCAATATGCGGAGGACTGGGATAAATGGCTAAAGACGATTTATGATATGCAACCCGATTCAAATATT
>CAYJGN010000103.1:0-2571 GCA_964369635.1 uncultured Oscillospiraceae bacterium | reverse complement strand
TGTCTTAATAGGGAATTTGGTGAAAATCCAAAACGATACCCGTCGCCGTAAGCGATATCTCCTTTATATATGCCACTGAGAGCTTTTTCTTGGGAAGGGTTAAAGGAATAATGGTCGCTGAGTCGGAAGACCTGCTCTTTGCAAAGGTATAAGCGCCACGGGAAGATGGTTAGTTTACGAATGGATAGATCTATTCTGTATTCTCGTGATGTTTTACGGGAATTTTTTTATTTTAAAGGAGTAGATTAAAATGTCAAAGATGCAAAAGGTGAGTTTATCGGTGTTCATAGCGGCTATCATAGCTATTTCGGGAATTTATTTTCTCTTTTTAGCACCGTCTGGAGACGACTCGATAAAAGAGATAACTGTAATAGTATCGGCTAATGAGGAAGAACTCGCAAATCAAGCGATAAGAACAGATGCTGAGTTTTTAGCAGAGGTTTTAGAGGATGAGGGAATAGCTTCTGGAGAGACAGGCGAATTTGGACTATTTATAACCGAGGCAGGTGGCGTTACCGCAGATAGCGGGAAAGAACAATGGTGGGGTATACAGGTTAATGGCGAAGATGCGCAGTATGGTGCATCGGATTTAGTTTTAGTAGATGGCGATGTATACACACTCATCCTCAACACAGGCTACTAAATTGAAACTGACGGTCAGAGAAACTGTTATTTTCGGTCTGCTAACAGCAATAGTTTTAGTTTCGCAGATAGCCCTCTCATCAGTTGCAAACGTAGAGCTTGTTTCTCTCTTCCTTATTATATATACAAAACGCTTTAAAAATAAAACGCTATACATTATATATACCTTTGTCCTTTTCCAAGGAATAATATATGGATTTGGGCTTTGGTTTATAAGTTATCTATATATATGGGCTTTGCTGTTTTTAGTCGTGAGGGTAATTAAAGTAGAGGGGGCTGTTTTCTATGCTATTATCTCTGGTACATTCGGGCTTTTGTTTGGAACGCTAACATCTATTGCAACGCTTTTCTTATATGGGCCTACTGCGACGCTCGGATATATTATCGCGGGAATTCCGTTCGATTTGTTACATGGAGTGGCGAATTTTGCAGTAACACTCATTCTATACGAACCTATTTCTCGGATTGTGAATAGAATAAAATAATCATTTAAACTGAAAGTCGGGGTTAAAATCCCGGCTTTTTGACTTTATTTTGATGTTCAAAACAAATTTAGAGGCATTTTTTTGTACAAATTGACATAACTATTAGCAAATGAATTGTGCAAATATCCAAAGAATAATAAATATTTCAAAAAAATGGCAGATGTAACCGAGATGTAACCCTAATAGTGTAAAATGAGTGCATAGGATATTTTGAGTGACTTCAAATTAATACAAGTTTCTCAAGTATCGGGGTTTAAGTTAAGAAAGGGTGATAGTATGTTAAAAAAGACGAGCAAAGCATTATTTAAAAAAGTGACCGTAGTTCTTATGGCACTTATGATGGTCTTGCAGTCGGTGCCTTATGCGGCATTTGCCTCAGAGGGCGAAGGCGCACAAGAGACACCAGCAAAAACGACAGCTACCTTCAATTCAGAGTTGATAGACAACGAAGAGAAGATAACTGTCACCGCAGCTCCTGCATCTGAGAATGTGGAAGTTGTGAAAGTCATTTTACCGGATATGACAGTAGTGGAGGCGGCAACAGCTGACTACACAACAAAGGTAAACGGAAACTTTGACTTTACAGTATTCTACAAAGAGCTTGTAGGATATGAAGAAGTTCCTCCAGTAGAGGGAGAAGAGCTAAGTGAGGGCGAAGAGCCAGCAGTTGGAGCTCCAATCTACGAAGAGGGAAGCGAAGTCTTCACATTCACAGCAGAGAAGATAGTTGATGAAACTAATACTCCTGCAGGTGAAGGCGAAGAAGATGAAATTACAATAGTTGACACCGACAAAGATGGCAATGAACCTGCTGATATTTCTCTTCAGAGCGCATCAGGTCAGATACAAGGTAATGGAACAGAAAGCAATCCTTTTGTTCTAACAGTTGGAAGCAGTATGACGATAGTCCACTCATTAGATGGTGGATGGAATGGATACCGCAATGCATGGTCGAGCGATAACAGTAGTATTGCATCTGTCCCTACAAATGATCATAGCAAAGAGACAAAAAGCACTACAACAGTTACGGCAAAGAGCGCTGGTAATACGATTATTACAATTAATTACAATAAAATAGGTGGAAGATATCAAGATGAGCATCACTATTATGTTGTAGTTATAGACAATAAAAATGACAAAACTGTTACATTTGATTTAAACGGTGAGGCTACAAATGTTACTTCGATAACCCCAGTAACATTAACTTGGCAAAATGCCATAAATGGTCTTGGAAGCCAAATGCCAGCAGATCCAGTACCAACTAATTTTATAAAAACTTTTAAAGGTTGGTACACTGCAGCTACAGGCGGCACACAGGTAACATCAACAACACCAATAACAAAAAGCATGACACTTTATGCACAGTTTGAGAGTGTAGCAATTTCAAATGATATTCAAAAAGACGCTCCTACAGCTGCAGGCGTTGATAACGCTTGGGACGGCA
>CAYJGN010000102.1:0-2601 GCA_964369635.1 uncultured Oscillospiraceae bacterium | reverse complement strand
ACAGATTCACAACTAAAAGCAGATAAATATATTCACTGCGGTATGAAAGTGGTTAGCAAGATGGAAATTTCTGCAAAGGCAACTATGTTTACTCTTGAATACAAATAATACAGCCATTGAACGATTCTGTAGAAAGGAGTACCTCTGTGGATAAAAATTGGGGGGAAATATTTCGCACTATATATGCAGGACAAACTTTTTCAATAATTGGCTCATCAGCCATACAGTTTGCTATCATATGGCACTTAACCAAACTTGCCGGTAACACAGTAACATTATCGGTAGTGGCAATCGTATGATTTTTGCCGGGTATTTTTTTGGTTCTTTTGCCGGAGTATATATTGACCGAAATAAAAAGAAAACTGTTATGATGATTGCCGACGGAGGAATCGCAATAAGCTAAAAGCTTAGTGACAGATCGTGGAGATTTGCAGTAAAGATATCTACTTCAATAGTAACCAGATCAGAAACTGCAAGTCACCATTAGTAAATAAAATGCAAATTGACATAGCAACAAAGAATTTTTATAATAGTTTATGAAAATAAATACATGGCTACCAATCAAGTGCAAGTCGGGCTCAAGTTCGAATTAATATTTGCATCTATATTGGACAGTCATGCCACGAAAAAGCCGCTTAAACAGCGGCTTTTTCATTTTAGGCAATCAACTATTAGATATAAAAAAGCGCATTTTGCAAACATTTTGCTAACGGGATTTTGGAAAAAACTATGGGTTGCAAATATAGGTGGTAGTTACTGGTTCGAATCGTTTTTTGCCAAAAATGTTTTAAACAATATTTCGGCAAACTTGGGTAGTCGGCTCAGGTTTTCTTGTATCTTCTTCCCTGCTATAAAAGACACTCTCTAACTTTTGAGAGTTTTTGCACCTGGTCCTCATCAATAATATGCGAGTAAACGTCTGCTATCATGCTTATCGTGAGTGTCCTGTATAGCCCTGTGATGTCGTCATATTTACGCTTAGAAAGCAAAAATTCCGCTTGCACCGTCATGGGGTCGCACTCATAAGCCGAAACCAATTCACCGCCGTTTGTTTTGTCTGGATTAATTGCATAATCGGTGCGGTCGGCAAGGCAATCGGCTATGGTTTTGCCTTTGTTTTGGTGCATAGAAATTAGTCTTGCTCCGGCAAAATATCACCTCCTATATGAAAAAAACAAGCTCTGGACACTTTCGTCCGAAGCTTGTTTTTTCTGTTTTACTATTCACTTTTTAGATGAATTTAAATCTAACCGTCTCAAATATTCTCAGTGTGCCTAAATATATCAAATCTTGATGGTATGAAAAATCATTATGAGTAATTGTTATAAACTACTCTTCAACCCACATTTCAATAACACCACCCGTTTTACCATCTAAAACAAAGCGAAAGCCATAACCCGCTATGTTATCTACACCTTCATCGCATGACACCACATAAAAATCTTTTTCGATATCATAAAAAACACTTTGTACAACAAAATCAGCTCTTTCAATATTAAGTATGGATTTGGCAATCGCAATTGCTGTTTCTTCATCTTTTATAATATCTATTTCAATAGGAAACTGTATGTTTTCAAAATTCCTATTATCAAATACCCCTTCACTATATATAATCTCATCCTCCCAACTTGCACAACTTGATAAAAATAGTGCTATAATCATAAAAACAGCCATAATCGATACAAACTTCTTCATAATTACCTCCATTAATTTGTAATAGGCCATGGTGCATTTGGATTGCAATCAAATCTTTTAGGGCATGCACCATCGTCGAAATGATTATCCCAGCGGTATCTGTATTTGTTGCCGCTCCGAGGGTTTCGGTTGTATATGCATACTCCAGTTTACTTGTTATGTTGCCGCCCTCGTCGTATAGAGTTTCTGTTGTTATTGGTATGTTTCGTCGAGAGATGAACCATACTCATATCCCGGTTTTGGCCCGGAACAGACTTAACAGATAGAACCGTCCTATTTAGTTGCGATTCATCAACTGATACAAACGACTCATTTATTTCGGTAAACTAAAATCCTTAAAATCGTTTTCTTGTAAATCAAAAACTGCTTTATTGATATATTCACTCGCTTCTTTTTGATTGAAAATTTTCGGATTGAAGGTAATGGAAAAATCTCCACTGTCAAAATAAAAAAACACAACATCTGTAACATTATCTGTTATATAGTCCTCAAGTCGCTTTTTCATATATTGAGAATGATATTCATAAAAAAATTCCCAATTGATTTTCGGCTCAAATAATGTAGTATCTAAATAATAATTAAAGATAAAAGGAAGCATCTTATAAGCTTCATCATCCATTTTCAATTTTGCTACACTTAGATATTCGTCTATTGTTTTCATCTCTCCGTAATTTTGAAAAAACATTGGTATTTCTTTGCTATATTTTTCGCATTGCTTAGATGTCAAGTGCATTCCGTCCGTTCTATTAAATCCAAAAAACATCTCTGGACTATTTGAAAAATATTGAATTATATTATTAATTTTATTAAAAATATTTTCAACTAAGTATGCATTACCAATAGATATACTATAAACTCCAGTTGAAATTTCTTGCTCTGTTATGTCTATTTTTAGTTTTTTCATAT
>CAYJGN010000101.1:0-2619 GCA_964369635.1 uncultured Oscillospiraceae bacterium | reverse complement strand
GCATTCGTATCGCCATCAGCAATGCTCTTTGCATACCTTGCCAAAAGTTTTATTGGACGAGCAAAGTAGATACCTACATAAGTAATAGCAATAAGCATAAGCAAAATAACACCAAGGGCGCTCAATATCGTATTTTGATTTGCGTCTGCTTGTGATTTAAAAACATCGCTTGCAGGTAAGCCTATAAACCACATACCAATGGTTTCATTATCCATTTTTTTAGCTGGCCAGTAGGCAGCAAAATATTCTACATTCTGAATAAGACTTTCGCCAAAATATATTTGCCCTTCCCCAAGAACCTTTTTTTCAATTGTAGGATTGTTGAGCTTTGTGCCTATTATACGTTTTCCATTCCCATCCTGAATATTGGTCATAAGGCGTGTATCGCCAAGGAAGAAAGTCACTTTAACATTTAAAAATTTACCAAGCCAATCAATATATTCAGGGTCATTAAGTGAATTCCCTATAGAAATAGTACCTACGACTTCATTATTATAATATACTGCTGTGCTTGCACGTAGAGCTACTCTTCCTTCTATTCCTTCAATTAAGCTTGATGTTGCACTGCCTTTAAGAGCAAGCGCTATAGTTTCTTGGTTAAGCATACTATCGCCCTTTGCATTAGAGTGAATTCTATACAAAGCTACACCCTTTGCATCAGTGATAGTTACCCCAGAAACGCCCGCTTTATTGGCTATTTCTCTAGCAATTGCCTCAATTGCGCTATTATCATTTTGGTAGATAGCTTCATCAAGTCCGTCGTATTCAGCAGCAAATTTAACTACATGCAAAAGCTCTTCCTGCGAAGCTTGTTTTATTGTTTCAAAATGGTTTTGCGCTTCGTGTATCTCGTCGTTCAAGACAGAGTTTAAAGTTTGCGCATAGTTAAAAGTTGAAACAAAATACACAGTTCCTGAAGAAACGAGTAAGATGACAATGAGAATAAAGATAATTTTCTTTGTAATTGACAGCTGCATAATGACCTCCACTCCACAAGCGACTTAAGAAAATATAAAGAAATGAAATTTAGTATACATTATATCGGCAGTTTCTGTCAATACATTAGGTTAATTGCGTGTTAAAAATATTGACATTCTCAAATGAGAAACATAAAGTAGGCAAAACTTTTAAGGATATACTATGATTATCTTCCCAGCAGTAGATTTACAAGACGGTAAAGCAGTTCGCCTAAAGCAAGGCAAGGCTAATGAGAGCACCTATTACGGCGATGCGCTTGAATTTGCTCTCAAATGGCAAGAAATGGGCGCACAATACCTGCACCTTATAGACTTAGACGGCGCTTTTGACGGCTATAGTGCAAACGCAAAAGCAGTTGAGCAAATATGCTCTAAGCTCACAATACCAGTGCAGTTAGGCGGTGGTATACGCTCAAAAGAACACGCACAATATTGGTTTGACAAAGGTGTTACCCGCCTTATAATAGGCACTATGGCTCTTGAAGCACCCGACAAATTTAAAGAATTATGCCAAAGCTTTAAGGGAAAGATAGGCCTTTCACTCGATGCCTATAAAAATGTTCTCAAAACACGTGGTTGGCTTGAAGATTCAAAACTCACACTAGAAGAAGTTTTACCAAGGGTTGAAAAAGACGGCGCAGCCTTTTTAATCTATACTGATATTGAAAGAGACGGTATGCAAACAGGCTTTAATTTTGAAGCCTTAGAAAGACTTGCGCAATTAACTTCACTTCCACTCATAGCCGCAGGTGGGCTTGCGACAATAGATGATGTCAAAAAAATCCACGCCCTCACAAAAAACACTTCCTTTATTGGAGCTATCACGGGCAGAGCCATCTACGAAGGTTCACTTGATTTTGCCAAAGCTCTTGCTTGGCTTAAAGAACAAGAAGCCTAAAAAATTCTTTTTTTCACAAGCAAACAGTGAATTTTTTTATAAATAAATTTTATAAAATCAATACCTTACAACCTTCCAGACAATCTTAATTTAAAAAGAGATTTATTGACTAAATTCTCAAATTAAGTTACTTATATATAGAACTTTATTATAAACAATGTAAATTCCTAACCTTGGAGGCATTATGGGTCTCTCACGTCGAGATTTTGTTAAGTTATGCACAGGTTCAGTTGCAGGATATGGAATATCATCCATGTTCCATCCTCTCGTGCATACAGCACTAGCTGAAACTCTTTCTGGCGAACGTCCACCAGTTTTCTGGTTACAGGGCGCTGCTTGTACTGGTTGCTCAGTTACTATTTTAAACTCTGCACATCCAGCCATTGCTGATGTGCTTTTAAAAGTAATCAGCTTAGAGTTTCATCCTACAATTATGGCTAGCGACGGCGCTAGCGCAACTGAAAATATGTTTAAGGTTGCAGAACAATTTAAAGGCCAATACTTCGTTTGGCTGAAGATGGTAAATTCTGCGTTGTTGCTGAAGCGCATGGTAAAGAATACACCATGACTGAAATGCTTAAGAAGATGGCTCCTGATGCTGCAGCAGTTCTTGCTGTTGGCACATGCTCTGCTTTTGGTGGCATTCCTGCTGCAGAAGGTTCAGTAACAGAAACAGTAAGTGTTAAAGCTTTCTTTGAAAAAGAAAAAATCGCAACTCCTGTAGTTAATATTCCAGGTTGCCCG
>CAYJGN010000100.1:0-2649 GCA_964369635.1 uncultured Oscillospiraceae bacterium | reverse complement strand
AGAATAAACATCAAGATCCCCTGTGAGGGAAACACCATCTCTTGTGAAAAGAACAAATATTCCAGTTCCTGCAACTGTTATATCATTACCTTCTATTCCGTTCCCAAGCAAGCGATTACTACCATCTTGATTAATTTGATTATAACCAATAACATCCAATGTTAGGTGGTCAAGGTCTGTCCAGATAAAATCTTCCTCTTTAGTTGTTCTCAAATTAACATTACTAATCGTTAATGTTTGCGAGTCTGCCGAGAGGTGAATATAGCTATCTGACGCCGGTGCCACATCAAGTGCCGTTTCAATGAACTCGCCATAATTTTCAACTTCATAGTATTTGCCGGGCGTTAGTGTTACGCCTAAAACCTTAACTGTGTCGGTTGCTGCAAATGCAGATGTCGATAACATTATAAACATCAAAACTGTTGCAAAAATTAACTTTAAAATACTCTTTTTCAAAATAAATACCCCTAACTTTAACTTTAACTACCCTACTTGTCTTTGCTTTACTCGAATAAAATTATATCACAACGGCTGAAACTTGTAAATAATGCGACTCTCTATCTATGGGTGAAAGTTTGTTTTTTGGTGTATAGAGTTTTGCTAACTTTTGCGTTTATCGGCGCGCCGCCGACGACGAAGTCGTCGTATAAGCGGAGAGACTCCGCTTATTAAAACAGCACCCGCGAATGCGGGGTGGCTGTTTGGCGGCGCGGGCGGCAAAACCACAACTGCGGATGGTAAAACTACAGCGAAAAAACAAGTTCATAAGCTTAAATCTCTCAAAACCCTATAAATCGCCCTTTTCTATGAACATGCGCTTTTTTGTTGAAATATAGCGGTATTATTTGGTATAATAGCATTATACTACTTTTGCCTATTCATATAAATCAAGGCAAAATACAGGAGTTATTATGTTTAAGCTTTTCAGAGCAGTTCTTCCACGGCTTTTAGTCGCAGTTTTTTCAATTGCATTGCAACTTGCTGTTTGGGTTTCTGTCTTAATTATCTTTATCGACTATGCCGATTTAATAACTTTGGCAATGCTTCTGCTCAGCATCTTCTGTGCCGGATATATTATAATAAGCGATACCCAAAACGAGAACAAAATCCCATGGATAATTGTTATGTTTATTATGCCTGTTGCCGGAGGAATTTTCTATCTCAATTTTGGCAGATATAAGATAAATAAAAAGACAAAAAGAGTTTATCAAAAAATCGATAAAGAGCTAAAAACAGCTATGGAGATTGTCCCCGACCGTGCAGAAGAGCTCTTTTCAGATGACAACGACGCCTATCGTCAATCGCAGTATATCAAGAAAATCTCAAATGCCCCAGCCTATACCGACACCGAAGTCACCTACTTCCCTCTCGGTGAGAATAAGCTCGCCGCTATGAAAGAAGAGCTTGCAAAGGCTGAGCGATTCATATTTATGGAGTATTTTATAATCGAGCGCGGTAAGATGTGGAATGAAATTGAAGAGATTTTATTTGATCGAGCGGCGGCTGGTGTTGATGTCCGCCTGCTGTACGACGATTTCGGTTGTCTTATGACCCTCCCAAAAAACTTTAGAGCTAAAATGATTAAAAATGGGATAAAATGCCATGTAGTTAATCCCTTTAGCCATCTTTTTAACGCGAACTTCAATAACCGCGACCACCGCAAAATCTGCGTGATTGATGGAAATGTTGGCTTTACTGGCGGCATCAATCTTGCTGATGAGTATATTAATCATATTGTAAAGCACGGACACTGGAAAGATACTGCAGTTATGCTTAAAGGCGCTGCTGTTTATAGTCTTTGCGCGACTTTTCTCTCAATGTGGAGCGCTGTTACCGGTGAAATTGAAAATATTGCCGATTTCGCTCCGACAAAAAGCTATAAAAGCGACGGAGTTGTTCAGCCGTATTACGATACTCCTCTCGACAACGAGGCAGTTGGTGAAACGGTCTATATGAATATCCTAAACAAGGCGGATGACTATGTTTATATAACCTCACCCTACCTTATTATAAGCCGCGAGATGGCAGTCGCCCTTAAAACAGCGGCAAAATCTGGTGTCGATGTTAGAATTATAACGCCAGGTATTGCTGATAAAAAATTCGTTCATTTTCTCTCCCGCTCATACTACCGCGAGCTCATAAACGCAGGTGTTCGCATCTATGAATATACTCCTGGGTTTATCCATTCAAAGATGTTTATCTGCGATGACAAGATAGCCGTTGTCGGAACTATAAATCTCGACTACCGCAGTCTCTCTCTCCACTATGAAAATGGAGTTTGGTTCTATTCCTCTTCAGTCGTTTCAACCATAAAGGAGGACTACCTAACAACCCTTCTTAAAACCACCGAGATAACACTAAAAAGCAAGATACTCGCTTCGAGTGGAAATCCTATAAAATTTGCTTTCCTCGCCCTCCTTCGTACATTCGCCCCGCTTATGTAACTCATCTTATGGCGAGGGCAAGGATGCCCTACATGCCTAATTTATATTATATTCGCTATCTAAACTACGAAAAATTCACCCGTTATGGTGTAGGGTCACGGCTTGCCGTGACCGCAAAGTTTGCATGTATTTGACGGACATGGCAAGCCATGTCCTCTTGCAATATTGTCGCACTTTTCGCATTCGCTCAAATTGCTCTGTATTG
>CAYJGN010000099.1:0-2717 GCA_964369635.1 uncultured Oscillospiraceae bacterium | reverse complement strand
GCCTTGTCCTCGCCACTGTGTGGCAACCGGACAAACGGCAAATTTATATTATATTTCTTCAAAATATAATATAAATAACCTCCGCTATCTAAACTACGAAAAATTCACCTGTTATGGTGTAGGGACATGGCTTGCCATGTCCGCCAAATTCCAGTAAACTTGCGGTCAAGGCAAGCCGTGTCCTCTTGCAATATTGTCGCACTTTTCGCATTCGCTCAAATTGCTCTGTATTGCGGCGCTTCGCTCTATTCGCTTTATCCGCCACAGGCGGCGCTCATTCGCTCGCCCTACGAAATAGCTGAAAGATTTACGGAAACCCAGAACACCGCAAAATATAAATAACACGACCTGTTTACTAAATCACAGATTTAGAACAGGTGCCCGGTTATTTGAAATACGCTATGCCACACGACGCGTGGCATATACAGATATTATAAATAATCTCCGCTTCGCTACGTTTATTTATAGCTTTATCTTATGGCGTAGGGCAAGGATGCCCTACATGCCTAATTTATATTATATTCGCATAACTCATATAATATAAATAACCTCCGCTATCTAACCATAGCAATAACCTTGAAATATTATCACAAAAATAACCTCTAATGAGGATAAAAAGGAATGTTATATTATGAGAAACGTCGCTATAGACGGCCCTTCTGGCGCTGGAAAAAGCACTATATCAAAAAAAGTTGCAACTGAGCTCGGTTTTATCTATGTTGATACCGGCGCCCTTTATCGCGCTGTCGGACTTTATATGATTCGTGCAAAGGTTAATACTCGCGATGAAAAGGCGGTAGTTTCAAGGCTTTGTGAGCTCTCGGTAGATTTTAAGTATATTGATGGTTTGCAGCGAGTTTTCCTAAATGGCGAAGATGTTACCGAGGCAATAAGGCAAAATGAGTGCAGTATGGCGGCGAGCGATGTTTCGGCATTTGCGCAAGTTCGCACTTTTCTTATGGACTTGCAGCGCGGTATCGCAAAAACTAACGACGTTATAATGGATGGCCGCGATATCGGAACGGTGGTTTTGCCGGATGCGCAACTTAAAATATTCCTAACTGCAACGGCAGAAGATAGGGCAAACAGGCGATTTTTAGAGCTTACTGCAAAGGGGCAAGATATCCCATATGAAACTATACTTGCAGAGATAATTGAGCGCGACCATAACGACTCAACAAGAGAAACAGCTCCGCTAAAGCAGGCAGATGACGCTGTTTTAATAGATACCACCGGAAATGAATTTTCGCAGTCAGTTGATATTATCAAAAAAGTTATAAAGGATAAGTTCAATGTATAAGTTCTTTCACTATTTATGCTGGTTTTTAACGAAAATACTGTTTTTTGCAAGCTATCAAGGAATTGAGCATGTTAAGGGTAAAAAAGGCGTTATCGTCTGCTCAAACCACATTTCGTTTATGGATCCTGTGATGGCTGTTTGCGCTATCCCCGATGGTATCGATATCATGGGGAAATCCGAGCTTTTCAATATTCCTGTATTTGGTTTTTTAGCAAGGGGAATTGGCGCTTTTCCAATAGATAGGGGCGTTGGGGATATGGATGCGATTGAGCTTGCAAAATCAAAGCTTCGCGCCGGCAGAAAACTCGGACTTTATCCTGAGGGAACAAGGAGCAAAGATGGTAAGCTCAAAAGATTTAAGAGCGGCGCTGTTTATCTCGCGGCTGCAACTGGCGCTGATATAATTCCTTGTTATGTTAAAACTAAAAACGGCAGTGTTCGCCTTTTTCGCAAAATAACTGTCATATATGGAGAAGCGATAAAAAATGCAGAGCTTGGCGATATAACAAGCGATAGACGCAGCCTTAAAAAAGCATCTGAAATCATTAGAGGCCGAATTGCAAAACTTGGTGGTGAAGAGATTTGAAGATAGTTGTTGCAAAAACCGCTGGGTTTTGTTTTGGCGTTGATAGGGCAGTAAAGATAGTTGAGAGAGCGGTTTTAAGCTCTGATAATATCGTTACATTAGGCCCTATTATCCACAACAAAAGACTGGTTGCCTCGCTTGAGGAAAAAGGCGCTTATGTTATAGATGACCTATCGGCCGCTACCGGCAAAAAGGTGGTAATACGAAGCCATGGCGTTGGCCCTTCTGTCTATCGTGAATTAACCGAGCGAAATATCGAATATATTGATGCTACCTGTCCTTTTGTTTCTAAAATCCATAATATAGTCAGAGCGGCAGACACAGTTATCATAGCCGGAGATAAAAATCACCCGGAAGTAGAGGCTATAAGAGCCCATTGCAAAGGTGAAAATTACGTCGTTTCAGATGCAAATGAGCTAAAAGAGCTGATTAGTTTGGAAAATTTAGCTGAAAAATATGTAATATTAGTTGCTCAAACGACATTTAATACCCAAAAATGGGACGTTTTAACCAAACTATCAAAAGAAGTATGTACAAATATGAAAATATTTGATACAATATGTAATGCGACAGAAAAACGACAAAAAGAGGCATTTGAACTTTCAAGATGCTGTGACGTTGTTTTGGTCGTTGGTGATAGGAGCAGCAGTAACACTTTAAAGCTATTTGAAATCTGCAGTGAGAACTGTAAGAGTTATCTTTATGAGAGCGGAGAAGAGATTGATACTTCTATGTTTAAAGATGCGAAAATTGTAGGAATAACTGCAGGCGCATCAGCACCCCATTTTATTATCAAGGAGGTTTTACAAGTTATGAGTGAAACACAAAGAG
>CAYJGN010000098.1:902-2860 GCA_964369635.1 uncultured Oscillospiraceae bacterium | reverse complement strand
TGTGCGGTAGCCTTGCATGCAGATATTTGTATTGATGTGTTTTTTGAAGCCTATAAACAAATTGTCATTATACACTCAGTTTAAAACTGATTATTTGTTTTTCGTACCAGTGTGATAGATTATTGTAGTTTGTATTTAGTATAATTCTCTTGGGGGTATTAAGTTATAAAAGCAGAAGCCAAAAGTATGGCTATACTGTGTTTATAGATTGTTGTATGTTTTATATTATTTAAATGCAACGTTTTGATAGTAATATATATTTTTTGATGTGTAAGATCTTATCACCAACCTTGTATCATAATAGAAATAATAACTTATTGACAAAATAGATGTTTTTATATCAAAATCATATGATATCCAAAAGGAGGCATTATGCTTGAAAAAATATCGTATATTAAAGGAATGGGAATATTTAAAGATTTTTCATGGTCTAGCCAAACCTCAAACACTGAGGCTCTTTCAGGTTCGTTCGATAAAATTAATATCTTTTATGGTTACAACTATTCAGGAAAAACCACTTTATCACGCTTATTTCGTGCTTTTGAAAAAAAACAGCTCCATAACAGACTTTTGGATTCCAACTTTGAGGTGTGCTTGAAAGATAGTACTAAATTAACAGAGAAAGACATACCTTCCCAAACTAAGCTCAATATTGTCGTTTATAATAAAGATTTTGTTACAGAAAATTTAAAATTTATTATTGATGATAAGGAGTATATTGAACCAATTGCAATTTTGGGTAGAGATAATATACAACTTGACGAGAAAATAAAAATCCTTGAAAACACGCTGGGTTTCAATATTTTTGATAAAGAAACAGGGTGTTATAAAGATAAAAGAGACCTTGAGGCTAGCTTAAAAAAAAAGAATGACACATATAAGAAAGAAACTGGTAAATTTGATTCTGAGCTTAAGGACAAAGCTAGAGCGATAAAAAATGATGTTGAAAAATATAGCCGTGTAACTTTTAATATAGATAATTTAAAAAAAGAACTGGAAAATTTGAATCAAAAAGTTTTAGAACCGTTATCTGATGAAGATATTAAGTCTAAAATATCGCTAATTCGGAGTGAAGAGAAACCTATCATACCTCAAAAAGAGCAGATTGTTTGTAAGATTAGAGAGCTATATGATTCTGTTAAGGCTTGTGCTATAAAAAAGCTAGGAGATTCAAATAAAATAGCTGAGTTACTTCGTGATAGTGCGTTAGAATCGTGGGTAAAAAATGGATTATCTTTACATCATGAGAAAGAGGTTTGCTTATATTGTGGAAACAATATCAGCAATCAAAGAGTGGAGACATTAAATAAACATTTTGATGAAGAATCTAAAAAGATGATTAAAGAAATAGAAGGCTTAATAACATGCATAGATAGCGAAATCAACAAGGTTGATTCATTCAATATTGATGCTGTCTTATTTTATGAAACTTTCATGAAAGAACTCAAAAATCTCGAAAAAATCTTTCACGAAAGCTTTGAATCATATAAAAAGTCTCTTAGACTACTGAAAACAGTTCTCCTTGGAAAAAAAGAAAATATAACAAAGGTAGTTAGTGCTCCTGTAATTGATTTATCACTCAGCTTTGAACCCATTTATGATAAATACAATGCAGTTATCAACAAATCGAATAGTGTTAGCACAGAATTACAAAAAAATAAAAATCAATGCTCAACAGCATTATTACATGATGAAATTTATCGATTTGATAACACATTCAAATATAAAGAAAAAATAACAGAGATAGATAAGTTACGGCAAGAGGTTACAACTGAACAGAATTTACTGGCCACCAAAAAAGAAGAAATTAAAAATTTAGAAAGTGAAATTAAAGAATGTAAGAACAAACTAAAAGATGAGCAGTTAGGGGCAGATAAGGTAAACGAATATCTTAAAAAATATTTTAATCATAGTTTCCTTCAAGTAAAGCTTGATACTACTACTGTAAGTTATACAGA
>CAYJGN010000098.1:0-892 GCA_964369635.1 uncultured Oscillospiraceae bacterium | reverse complement strand
GAGGATGTTGCATATAACTTGAGTGAAGGAGAGTGTAGTCTTATTTCGTTTTGTTATTTTATAGCTACATTAGAAAAAATCAAAGAAACTACTCGGCGTACTATAATTTATATCGACGATCCAATTTCCAGTTTAGATAACAATCACATCTTTTGTGTATATAGTGCTATTCGATCCGAAATTGTAAATAACGATAACGTTGTCCAGCTGTTTATCTCTACGCATCATTTAGATTTTTTAAAGTATTTATACAGACTTGATGGTTGGGATTACAATAAAGGTAATAAAAAATATTTTCTAATAAAAAGGGAATATGGTAAATCAAAAATTTGCAATATGCCGACTTTTATGAAGAAGAATGTAACTGAGTTTAACTACTTGTTTCAAGAAATTTATATTTGTGCTATTGCTGATACCGTTGAAGATCAAAACTATAACGCGTTCTATAATTTTGGCAATAATGCAAGAAAATTCCTTGAGATACTCTTGTTTTATAAATATCCTGACCATACTTTTTCGGAAAGCAAAAGGTTTGAGGATTTTTTTGGCAATAATTTTTCAGAAAACCTTATCAACAGGATAAATAATGAAATGTCTCATTTATGCGGTACATTTGAGAGAGGATGTATACCTATAATCTCTCGCGAAATTATAGATTCTGCAAATACCATTTTGCAGACAATGTATGAAAACGATAAAAAACAATTTGAACGTTTATTGAATAGTATAAATGGGGATGTGGGTAAATTAAAATTTACTCTCGATTTCAGTTGAAAACCAATAGGATATAAACAAACCAAGGAATATCGCCAAGGCTTTTATGGGGTTCTTCGGAAGGGAAGCGAAGAAAACCCCATGGAAATGCAGGCGAAATCGCGTAGCGACTTGCTTT
>CAYJGN010000097.1:0-2890 GCA_964369635.1 uncultured Oscillospiraceae bacterium | reverse complement strand
TAGATATATTGATTATACCATAAAAAGAAATAACAGGGCAAGTGTTACTTTTAAAGCGAATATATGAAATTAAGAAGAAAAACAACTATTTTATTGAATTTAGTTGACTTTTGTTTTCATTACTTATAAAATAACCTTATATGTATTTTTATATAACTAAATTGATAATAGGGGTGAGATAATATGAAGATGACAGGTGCTGGAATCGTTATAGAGATATTGAAAGAACACGGTGTTGATACTGTCTTTGGGTATCCAGGTGGCGCTATACTATCTTTGTATGACGAACTCTATAAAAATAAAGATTCGATAAATCATATCTTAACCTCGCACGAGCAACATGCGGCACATGCGGCAGACGGTTACTCGCGCGCTTCTGGTAAAACAGGGGTTGTTTTTGCAACAAGTGGCCCTGGCGCTACGAATCTCGTAACCGGAATAGCTACCGCTTTTATGGATAGCATTCCTATGGTAGCTATTACCTGTAATGTTGATAGTAACCTTATCGGTAGAGATGCTTTTCAGGAAATTTCTATTACCGGTATAACGATGCCGATAACAAAACACAACTATTTTGTCAATGATATAGATGATTTAGCGCAGGCGCTTCGAAATGCCTTTTTAATTGCAAACAGCGGCAGATGTGGGCCTGTTCTTGTTGATATAACTAAAGATGTTAATGCGGATATTGCAGAATTTATCCCTGCAAAACCTTTAGCTCTAAGGGATAGAAAAAGAGCGACTAAAGAGCAGATTTCAGCGGTGGCAAAGCTTATAAATAAGAGTTTGCGACCTGTTATATATTTTGGTGGTGGAGTTGTGTCGGCAAAATCAAAAGATGAGCTGACAGCACTTCTTAAAAAGGCAGATATACCAGCGGCGCATACCCTTATGGGGAGTGGAGTTTTGGAAAGTGAGCTCGAGCAAAATTTAGGGCTTATCGGAATGCATGGCTCGTTTGTTTCGAACAAAACAGTCGATAAGGCGGACCTTGTTATTGCGCTTGGTACCCGTTTTAGCGACAGGGTTGCTTTAAATATGAAAAAATTTGCAAAAGATGCAACGATTGTTCATGTTGATATCGACCCATGTGAGATTAATAAGAATATCACAATTGATTATAGTATCGAGAGCGATGTAAAACTATTTCTTGCGGATATAATAGATGAAATAGAGCAGATTGATAGAAGTGCGTGGATTGCGAATATTAAAGAGTGGAGCGAGAATAAAGCGGATAGAATACCAGCAGATGCCGCTCTTCGCCCTGTTGATATAATCTCTGTTGTTTCAGATAATATGAAAGAGGGCAGCATTTATGTGACCGATGTTGGTCAGCATCAGATGTGGGCGGCTCAGTTTTTAAAGTTTCGATGCGATGATAAGTTTATAACAAGCGGCGGACTTGGAACGATGGGATTTGGCTATGGTGCAGCGGTGGGCGCCGCGTTTGCAGCTCCTTATAATAAGATTATTCATATAACCGGCGATGGCTCTTTTCATATGAATATAGCTGAGATTTCAACCGCTGTTTCGCACAATCTGCCGATAATCTCGATAGTGCTTAACAATAGAAACCTCGGTATGGTATACCAGCTACAGAAGATATTTTTCGGTGAAAGATATATGGCAACAACACCCGAGAGAGTTACCGATTTTGCGAAAGTTGCAGAGGGTTTTGGGGCTAAAGGGTATAATGCGGCTACAAAAGAAGAGTTTATAGCTGTTTTTAAAGAGGCGCTTTTATCAGATGGGCCTGCTGTTATAAACTGTGAGATTTCCGGAGAAGAGCTTGTCCTTCCGATGATTCCAAACGGCAAAACAGTTGATGATATAATTATAGATTAGGGGGATTTATGAAAGAAAAACTCCATAAAGAGGTTATTAGCATATTCGTCGATAATCAGGCGAATGTTTTAAGTCGGATCGTTAGTTTATATGGTAGACGCGGTTTCAATATCGACTCGCTGACCGTTTCCGCAACGAATAATAGCGATATCTCAAGGATAACAATTGTCTTTGAGGGGACAGAGCAGAGCATGCACCAAATTTTAACCCAGACGAAAAAGCTTGAAGTTGTCCGCGATATCTATACTTTAAACAAAGATAACAGTCTGTTTCGTGAGCTTTTGATAGTTAAAATTGAAGTGGGTAGTGAAATGCGCTCATCCCTTCGCGAGATAGTTGATATCTATAGAGGTAAAATTATAGATCTTTCAAGCGAGAGCATGATAATAGAGCTTACGGGAGCCCCTGAAAAAGTTGATGCGTTTATGAAGATGATAGAGAATTTTAAGGTCATCGAGATGTGCAGAACAGGTGTTACAGGTATGCAAAGAGGCAGTGAAGTGCCACTGCTATCAGAATAGATAATAAAAAATTTATAATAAATTTGGAGGAAATTATGGTAAAAAAATATTATGAGCCAGATTGCAACTTAGGTCTTTTAGATGGAAAGACTGTAGCGATAATAGGGTTTGGAAGTCAGGGACATGCTCATGCGCAGAATCTTCACGATAGCGGAGTTAATGTTGTTGTTGGGCTTCGTTCCTCTTCGCCATCAGCGAAAATTGCGACAGAAGCAGGCCTTAAGGTAATGGAAGTTGACGCGGCAGCAGCGGCAGGCGATATAATTATGATGCTTGTTCCAGATGAGCTTGCAGCTTCTATCTATAATGAGAAAGTGCTGCCAAACCTCAAAGAGGGAAATGCGCTTGCTTTTGCTCATGGTTTTAATATCCACTATTCGCAGATACTGCCACCAGCTGATATTGATGTTATCATGATAGCGCCAAAAGGACCTGGACATACTGTTCGCACCCAGTATACCGAGGGAAAAGGTGTTCCGTCTCTTGTTGCTGTTCACCAAAACCCAACAGGCAGAGCGCTTGAT
>CAYJGN010000096.1:0-3019 GCA_964369635.1 uncultured Oscillospiraceae bacterium | reverse complement strand
CTAAACCTTTTTAAGCGCTTATTTTTAAAATTAACCGGCAGCTCATATGTAACATATTCTGTGCTGTTCTTTTTAATGTCCACTTTAATTGTATGCTCGTTTTCAATTATTCGCTCAGCATTTTTAAACCAGTTCGGCGTGTCAATATTGTCGTGTTCAATCACTAATTCTAAACAATTTAAACTGCTTTCATTTTTCACAGTGATATTTATTTTTTTTGCGCCGTCTAGTATAAGCCCCGGCCAAATACTACTTTGAACGCGGCACTTGTGCTTTGTTGTTTCTATTTGCAAGCACTCGCCCTCAAGCCATGTTACAATTGCGCCGCCATTTGTGCCGTCTAAATGAAAGCCCCATTGTGATATTGAAAAATCCCATGTTTTTTCGCACAAGTTGTGTGTTTTCGGCTTTTTTATAGTGCCGTCATTGTTAAACTCAATTTTAACAAGTTCCACGCCCCTGTAAAAAGGGCTAGTTTCCGGGCACTCGCTAACCATGTACCATTTATCTTCCCAGACGAAGAAATCATTGTGCTCGCTACAACCGGGGTTGTATGCGCCTAAATATTTATATGGACCTTTCAATTTTTGCGAAATGGCATATTTGCCGCCCCACACTAGGTAATATGTGCCGTTTCTTTTAAATATGCTCGGCTTATCGTCAGTTTCAACTTCCCTGCCTTCTTCATCGTATATGTTAATCATTTTTGGCTTCGTTTTAAGTGCAAGTAAATCATCTGCTAGTGTTGCAATATAATAATGCTTTGCACCAACAATTATGTAATGCTCGACGCCGTCGTAAATAACGGCAGGGTCGTACGGTGGCACTGCGTTTAAAATTCCGCTGTCAATAAGCGGTTTTTTAAGCACATCAATATAAGGCCCGTTTGGTTTATCTGCCACAAGCACACCCGTGCTGTAATTTTTGTTAGAAAAGAACCAATAGTACTTATTATTATGCTTTTTCAAGTTTCCTGCCCAGCAATTCGGCTCATCGCCTATATAAGTATCTGTCGGCAAAATTTCGCCAATTTTCTTAAAATCTTTTAAGTTGTCACTTTCTAAAATCACCCATTTATCCATGCGCCATGTGTCTTTTGTAAAGGGGCTCTCATCGTGCCCGCAAATTACATATAATTTACCGTTTTCCACAAGCGCATGTGGGTCTGCAAGGCCGTTTCCGGCAAATATAGTATTTGTTGTTAGCATAAAAGCAACCTCCATTTTTATTTATGTTATTTATAGAATATATTATTTGAAACGATAATGCAAGGAGTTTATAATGCTAAAAGTATGCATACAATATTTAACTAAAGAGCAATGCGAACATAAAATTAGCCTATTTCCTAACGTTGAGTTCAGTTTTAACAAAGAAGATATTTACAAAAGCGACATATCATTTGGTGGCCCTTCAATTGAAGAGCTTCCAAAGTGCCAAAACTTAAAATGGGTGCAAACACTAAGCACCGGTGTTGATTATTATTTAGATAACAACTTCCCAAAACATATAATGCTAACAAGTGCTAACGGCGCTTACGGCGTTGCAATTGCAGAGCATATAATGTCTATGCATTTAATGCTGGCAAAAAAACTTAACACATTTTACACTAACCAAAAAACTTGCACATGGCAAAACATTGGTGTGCTAAAAAACGTGTGCAACTCCACTGTGCTTGTAATAGGCCTTGGCGACATTGGCACTAAATACGCAAAGCTTGTTAAAGCATTTGGCGCCACTGTTATAGGTGTAAAAAGAAACACAGCAGTAAAGCCTGAATATTTAGATGAACTTTACACACACAATGATTTAGAGAAAGTGCTTCCAAGAGCTGATGTAGCAGTAATTTGCACGCCGCTTACAAGCCTTACCTCAAACATGATTAACGAAAAATCGCTTTCACTTATGAAAACAGGTGTTATACTTATTAACATTGCCAGGGGGCGCATTATTGACACCGAGGCACTATGCAAAGCACTTGATACAGGCAAAGTAGGCGCGGCCGGCCTTGATGTTACACAGCCCGAACCATTGCCGGAAAACCACAAATTGTGGGGGTATGATAATGTTATAATAACGCCGCATATTTCGGGCAATTTTAAATCAAGCATAACATCGCAAGCAATTATAGACATTATATTTGAAAATTTGAAGAGGTTTATAAACGAAGAAGAGCTGATAAATGTGTGCAGCGTAGATTCTGTTTGAAAACATGCGTCAAAATGTTTTAATTTTGCACAAACTTCTTTGCTTTTATTAAAAACATTATAAGAAGCAATATTATCACTTAACTTATTTTAAAAGATTTTATTTTAACACTAGTATTTTACTTGCACAAACAACACTTAACAAAATTAAATTACATAATGCATGCTATTATAAAGTACCTACAACATCTAATAACATGCAAATAAAACTTCGGAGAACATTTATGATATACAGAAAACTTGCAAAAAACGGGCCTGATATTTCACTTTTAAGCTATGGATGTATGCGCTTTCCCTCAAAGGGCGGCAGTATTGATAAAG
The DNA here is from genome assembly GCA_964369635.1 of uncultured Oscillospiraceae bacterium. Taxonomy (GTDB): domain Bacteria; phylum Bacillota; class Clostridia; order Oscillospirales; family Ruminococcaceae; genus CAYJGN01. The sequence continues at coordinate 494 of CAYJGN010000096.1, read as the reverse complement.
ATCTATCATTTTCACAGTTAAAATATGCGTACGATGGCGGTGTGAATTATTTTGACACAGCTTACCTTTACCACTCTGGCAAAAGCGAGGGTATTCTTGGCGAGTTTATAAAGAAATTTGACCTTCGAGATAAAATTTACATTGCCGATAAACTGCCTGCCTATTTAGTTACTAAGCCCGAGCAATTTGAAAAGTTTTTTGCCACACAGTTACAGCGCCTTGACACAGGCTACATAGATTTTTATCTAATGCATATGCTTACAAGTATGCCTGATTGGGAAAATTTGAAATCGCTTGGGATTTTAGATTTTATTAACGACAAAAAGAAAAGCGGTGAAGTTAAATTTATAGGCTTTTCCTACCACGGCAGGCCCGAAGATTTTATTAAGATTTTGGAAGATTACGAGTGGGATTTTTGCCAAATACAATACAACTATATAGACGAAAACTACCAAGCAGGTAAAGCTGGGCTTATAAGGGCGCACGAGCTTGGA
>CAYJGN010000095.1:0-3163 GCA_964369635.1 uncultured Oscillospiraceae bacterium | reverse complement strand
ATGAAAACCTGGCAATTTTGAAGCTTATTTAATATAAACTCTCTTCTATTTTTATCAAGCTCTGATAAAACATCATCGAGAATATAAACAGGACTCTCGCCCTTTTCAGCAGCTAAAATTTCCCCCTCAGCGAGCTTTAGAGCTAAAACAATACTTCTCTGCTGACCCTGACTTGCAAAACTTTTAGCGCTCTTATCACCAATTTTTATATCTATATCTTCTCTGTGCGCTCCGACCGAGCTTGTCTTATATAGAAAATCGCTCTGCATTGCCCTCTCAAATAATGCGAGATAGCCTTCTTTATCGCAATTTTCATTTGAGTAGCTAAGGGATAATTTTTCTCCACCCATATTAAGCAAAATTTCAGATGCTTTTTCTTCGAGTTTTAATAGGTAATCGCATCTTGCTTTATTTATCTCAGCGCAAATTGTTGCCATAAGGTCATCAAAAACCGATAGAGCTTCCCTATTATCGCTTTTGAGCATTGCATTTCGCTGAAGTAGCGCTCGTTTATATCGTCTAATAGTTGTTATATATGATGGTTTTATCTGGCAGATTGCGCTATCTATAAATTCTCGTCGCTCACTCGGTGCTTTTTTGACAAGCTCTAAATGAGCAGGAGAGAATGAAACGGCACAAAAGTTTCCAGCAACCTCAACTATCTTCTTTTTATCAATTTTATTAATGCTATAATTTCGCCCTGCAATATAATGCAGTTTTAAGCTCTGACTTCTATTCGCCGCAAAAAAATCACACCCGATTTCAAAGTTTTCCTTTAAAAAAGGGATCATCTCTTTGTCTTTTGACGTTCTAAAGCTGCGCGCCCCCGTCATAATCCAAATAGCTTCTGCAATATTTGTTTTCCCTTGAGCATTCTCCCCCTGAAATATATTAATATCTGCTGCCGGAAAAAACTCGCAGTTTTCTATATTTCGAAAATGCTTTATAAAAACTCTCTCTATTAGCAACCTATAAAACCTCTATTATCTCCGAGTCAAACTCAACTATATCGCCGCTTCTTATCTTTTTGCCACGTCGAAGCTCGATTTCACCATTAACCAAAACAAGCCCCTCTAAAATAACCTCTTTCGCTTCTCCACCACTCCCTACGACTGACGCAAATTTCAGCAGAGAATCAAGTTTTATAAATTCAGTTTTTATCTCTATTTTCATCCGTCCACCCGAAGCCTTACCGGTAGAATTAGATATAAAAAGTTATTTTTTTCATCGCTCGTTATTTTAACTGCCGAAGTTGATTGATTGAGCGATAGACGAACTTTATCGCATCCGCATGCCTTTAGCGCATCAAGCAGATATTTATTATTAAAACCAACGAGCAACTCATTTCCCTCAAGTTTACATGAAAGATTATCTGAAGCACTACCCATAGAGGTAATACAGCTCATTTTTATCTCATTATGCAAAAACTCTACACGAAGAGGAGAGCGAAGTCTGTCGGTAATTAAAAGAGATGTTCTATCAATAGCATCTATAAACTGCTTTGTATCGGCAAAAACTTCAGTAGTGCTCTCTTTTGGAATAGTATGCTCGTAATCAAGAAAAACGCCATCGAGAAGTCTGCTAATTATCTTATAAACTCCAAAAGATATTGCAACGTTTTTTCGTCCAACAGAAAAAGATACCATATCATCATCTTCTATCATTTTAGATAGATCTGATAGGGTTTTTGAGGGAACAATAAAAGATGAATTAATATCATTTTCAATTTTCTCATCTCTCATTGCAAGACGAAATCCATCGACTGAAACTATACGAAGCTTATTTGGTGAAAGCTCGAATAGAGAACCTGTATAAACTGCCTTTTGGTCATTTGATGCAACGGCAAAGAGGGTTTCATCTATCATTGAGCGAAGAGTTTCTCCGTTTATATCAAAAGTAGTTGTTATATCAAAATCAGAAATTTCAGGGTAATCGGTGCTATCGGTATATATAATTTTAAAGTGGCTATTTCCGCCATCAATCACAAGCTCATTTTTATCGGTTTTAACAGTAACGCTATCAGAATTCATCTTTCTGAGAATATCACAAAAAAGACGGGAAGAAACAACTACCTCACCTTCCTCTAAAACTTTGCAGGGGAGAGAAGTTATAATTCCCATTTCCAAATCATATCCTGTTATAGAAACACCACCGGGTATGGTTTTAACGAGAAGTCCTTCAAGAGATGATACCGCTGATTTTGAAAGGGCAGCGCGCCCTGCATTTGATGCATTTTCAAAGAGCGATATTCTATCAACAATAAATTCCATAAAATAAATCCTTTTTGTAATATTTTATATTTTTTCACCATATAAATATATGTATAAGTAGCAGTAGCAGTAGAGGCTGTTAAAACTGTTTAAAACGACAAATTTCGTTTTATTCACCTTAAAAAAATGCCTGTTTAAACTTTAATTTTTTTTGTTTAAAATTTCTTGAAAATTCGAGAGATTTTTTTTGCTGTGAAAGATGTTTAAAAGTTTATGTTTAAAACTTAAAATAATGTTTAAAACTTAAAGCCCTTTTATATTTTTAATTATATCCTCAACAGTTGAGCGAAGAGAGCTATCTTTTTTCATCTTTTTCTCCATAACCTGAATAGCATAAACGATAGTTGAATGGTCGCGACCAAGCTCTTCACCTATATCGGTAACGCTCATACCGGTAACTTCGCGGATTATATAAGCAGTAACTTGTCGTGCATTACTAACGGCAGCTGACTGGTTTTTGCTTAGAATGCTATCGGGCGAGGTTGCGAAGGTTCTTGCAACTTCTGAAATTATCTTATCAATAGTAACGGTTGCAGGGAAATCCTCTGAAATGGTATCGTGGACAGCCATCTGAGCAAGTGCAACAGTTGGGATAAGACCAGAGAGCTCATTATATGCCTTTATCTTTTTAACAACTCCCTCGAGCTGACGGATATTGCTTTTTAGCTTTGTTGCGATAAAAGAAGCTATTTCATCAGTTATAGCAAGCGATAAAAGCTCGCTCTTTCTTTTTATAATAGCAACCCTTGTCTCAAAATCTGGAGGGCCTATATCTGCAAGAAGACCCCATTCAAAACGGGTGCGAAGACGCTCTTCAAGGCTTTTAATCTCTTTTGGCGGTCTATCTGAGGTTATAACAATCTGCTTTTCGCTCTGATAGAGGGTATTGAAGG
>CAYJGN010000094.1:0-3222 GCA_964369635.1 uncultured Oscillospiraceae bacterium | reverse complement strand
ATACCAAGCTATTTGGCGAAGCCTTAGAAAAGTATAATGCCAAACAAAAACGTAATGATAGGAAAATCCCAGATTACTATGAAAAAATAAGAACTTCAAAGCAAGAAAATATATTTTATGAGATTATTGTGCAAGTTGGAAAATGCGATGACATGGGAACGGAAACGGAAAACGGAAAGATAGCTGAACAGATTTTAGATAAATATATGGCTGATTTTAGAGAGCGAAATCCTAGCCTATACGTGTTCTCTGCACATCTCCACATGGATGAAGCAACACCACATTTACACATTGATTTTATTCCATTTACAAGTGGTAATACACGAGGACTTGAAACTAAAAACAGCCTAAAAGGTGCGTTAAATAAATTAGGTTTTAATGGTGGAACTCGTTCAAGTACCGAGCTTAGCCAGTGGCAAGATAGCGAGAAAGAAATTGTTGCAAAGCTGATGCTTGAGCATGGTATTGAGTGGGATAAACAAGGTGGTGGCAAGAAGCATTTAGCTATTGAAACCTTTAAGGCTGAAAAGAAAGCTGAGGAAGTAAAAGCCTTAGATGCAGCTATTGAAAACAAGCAAAATAAACTTGAAGTTATCGCCACAAAAGAAACCAAAATCAAAGAGATTAACGCTATTGAAACTAAACCTACGCTACTTGATAAAAGTAAAATTACTGTACTAGAGAGCGATTATAAGCAGCTTGAAACTTTAGCTAAAAGGTACTTAAAGACTTATAAAAAAGAATATAATACAGTTCCAAATGCTAAAGAAGTTAAAACTAAACTTGAAGATTTAGGAGCTAAAAAATCTAAGCAATATGAAGAATACAGAAAATTAAAACAAGAACAATCAGAGCTTGTTAATTTGCAATCCAATCTGCAAAAGATGGTGGGCAAGGAAAAGGAAAGAGAGGAAACCAGATGACAATAAATAACATTTTCACCTGTGCATATACTGTGCAGTTCATTCATATTTATATATAAAAGGGGGCTAGTCTATGGACAAAATTCAAAATTATACCCAAATCGCCATAACAGAAATTAAGCTTGCTGTGAACCGAAATCTTTATAAAAAAGGAGTAATAACCGAAGAAATGTACATAAAAGCAAAAGAAATTATACTTAGGTCTTGATTTTTACATAATTAAATAATATAATGATATGTAACAAACAGAAGTGTAAAAGGAGTGATAAAAATGGATATATATGATTTAAGAAAAGAGCTTAGTTTGGGTCGGTCGATATACGATTTACCCTTAAAGGTTACGTTTTATGCAAGGGTTTCGACTGGGACGGACGAGCAAGCACATTCGCTAAAAAATCAGATAAATTATTACAGTGATTTTATTTCTAACAACAAAAATTGGACGTATGTTGAAGGGTATATTGACGAGGCTTTGAGTGGTACAAGCGTCACTAAACGTGAAGCTTTTTTGAAAATGATTGACGATAGCAAGCTTGATAAATTCGATTTAGTTATCACAAAAGAAATTTCAAGATTTTCAAGAAATACACTCGACAGCATTAAATACACACAGGAACTCTTAAAAAACGGTGTCGGAGTTATATTTCAGAGTGATAATATTAATACGCTAATGCCTGATGCCGAACTTCGCCTAACTATTATGTCGAGCATTGCACAAGATGAAGTTCGCAAAATTTCTGAACGTGTGAAATTTGGTTTTAAACGAGCGATTGAAAACGGAGTTGTTTTAGGCAATAGCAAAATTTGGGGTTATACTAAGAAGGACGGAAAACTTATCGTAGAACCGAAAGAAGCCGAGATTGTGCGAAAGATTTTCGAGCTTTATGCCATTGATAAAATTGGTATTCGTGGTATTGCGAGCGTGCTTAATCAAAGTGGGTTTAAAAATACCAAAGGCAATGATTTTTCCTTTTCTACGATTAAAGGAATTCTCATAAATCCGAAATATAAAGGCTTTTATTGTGGCAATAAAACGCACAAATACGACTATCGCTCAAATGACAGAAAAGTTTTCGACGAAACCGAGTGGGTAATGTATAAAGACGAAGAAAATGTGCCAGCTATTGTGTCGGAAGAATTGTGGCAAAAAGCAAATGATATACTTTCTAAAAGAAGCAAAAAACAATCATCAGAAGATAAATCAAGTTACAGCAACAAGTACAAATATAGTTGTAAAATCGTGTGTGGCGAGCATAAAACCTACTATTACCGAACATTATTCCGTTATAAAACTGGAAACAAAGAAGTTTGGCAATGCAAATTATATGCCGAAAAGGGCAGAGAAGCTTGCACTGCACCAGTGGTTTACACAACCGAGCTTGACGAGATTATGAGAGATGCTTATAATCAGATAATCAAGGAAAAGGCTAACATCATTCACGAACTTGTGAAAATTTATTCTTCGATTGCAAATGCTTCGAATATTAAAGAAGATATTGCAAAACTTCAAACTTCTATAAATGATATTATGCAAAAAAAGGACAAGCTTTTAGATTTATCTATTAAAGGTGTGCTGTCAGACAGTGAATTTGAAAAGCGAAACAATGCTTTCAATTTAGAAATCGAAAGTGCTGAAGTGAAAATCGCCGACCTTAAAGATGAGGAAGAAAAAAACAAAGAGATGACACAAACGGTTGAAACTCTAAGGCAAATGATAGCGAGCGAGCTTGATTTTAACGATGGTTTTGATAATTCAATCATCGAAGCACTGCTTGATAGAATTGAAGTTTACGGAACAGATGACAAGAAAATCATTGATTTAAAGGTGTATTTCAAGGTGCTTGATGGAGAGAAAAGATATAGTATAAATAGGTATGAAAAAATTTCTGTTTGTTCCATATCACACATATGATAAGAGCAAATATTGAAACAGAGGTATCGCCAATTGTTGGAAGTGAAAAACAATCAGAAGAGCTTGTTCATTATCTATTGTCAGAATTTGATACTGACCCTGCTAAAATTTGGGAAAGTAATATTTTTGGAAAATCATTACATGATCTTGTAAGTGAAGGGCTTTACAACAAACTAAATCGTATGCCAACAGAAGCTAGATTTAAACTTCAGGAAACGCTACAACGAATAATTAATGAAGGTGATGGAATAATTATTACATTAATTTTCTAAAAAACAAAAATAAACTGACAGTGTTTTTAAAAATACGTCAGTTTTTTTGTGATAACAAAAAAAAAGCCATACGAATATCGTATGGCTTAAAAAGCAGCAAAAGCTATGACTCCCT
>CAYJGN010000093.1:1614-3259 GCA_964369635.1 uncultured Oscillospiraceae bacterium | reverse complement strand
AAAGATAATAAGCTGCGCCTCCTTGGAAAAGGAAATAAAGAGCGGATAGTTTATTTAAACAACAGCTGCATAGCGGCTATTGAGAGCTATATTGAGGTTAGAATACCAGAAAATGCTGAAAAAATAGATAAAGATGCTCTCTTTTTAGGCAGAGGTGGCAAACGGATTACCGGAAGATGGGTTCAAATGATTGTTGAGACGAATATTAAGAAAATAGGTCTTGATGGTCGCGGTTTATCTGTTCATAAACTTCGCCATACCGCCGCAACACTCATGTACCAGCACGGTGGCGCAGATATAACTGTCCTCAAAGAAATTTTAGGTCATGAGAGCATTGCAACTACCCAGATATATACTCATATTTCAAACAATCAGGTAGAAGAGGCGCTTAAAAACAATCCCCTTGCAGATATTAAACCAAAAAAATAAACAGTTTATTTAAAAGCGCTTCTGCAATAGCGGCAACTATTGTAACGATAGTTGCAATACCAAATGCTTCAAGGTAACTTGCGGGAGTTATTTTATATGGTGAGCTTCCATAGATGATGTTTTTCGCAAGCCCAAGGGACATATTAATAGCTGGTTTTGCGCAGATAGACAGTGCGAAAACCGTTGCAAAAGAAATCGGAAGGTAGACAACTGAGTTAAAGAGAAGTCCTTGAAGACCATAAGTCATGTAAATAAAACCAACAGAAATCCCAACGCTTATCCCGCGAGCAGCAATAATAACAAATATAAATGGAATACCAACCGCCCAAAGACCCATCAAAAAAAGAGCGAAAATATAGAAAAATGAGGACAAAAATATCGTCTGAACCGCAACCCAAACCGAGCCTGCATACCTATTTTCTGTGAACAGATTAAACAGACTGCTAATAGTTGTATAATCTGCCTCAGAGGTAACGCTTATAAGCAAGCAACCGGCTAAAAAACCGCAGAAAAACAAACCAGTTATCAAAACAATATAGCTCTTTGTCCCGAAATTTAAGTTAAATCCTTTTTTTATAGCTCTTTTTTTAGTAACAATAATCACAAAATCCGCCCCTTTACATTAATATCTATGTAAAGAAAGGCGGATTTATTAATATTATTTTGCGAGCTCTTTTGCTCTTTTAACGCAATTGTCATAACAATCTGCAACAGCTTTTTCTATTCCTGCATCTATTAGACCTTTGCTACCTTCAATGGTGATACCGCCTTTTGAAGAAACTCTATCTATAAGGGTTTCAAGGCTCTCACCGGAGTTTGTTATCATTAAAGCACTGCCAATTAAAGATTTTGAAAACATCGAAACGGCTAAGTCGTAATCAATTCCATAGCGGGCTGCGTTCTCTGCAAAGAGCTTAGCGTATAGATAGATAAAAGCGGGAGCGCTTCCATTTATCGGAATAACCTCATCAATTAGATTTTCAGGTAACTGATAAGCTTCACCGCAACTGCTAAATATCTTCATAACAACATCAAACTCTTTGTCGGTTACAGGGTGGATTTTAGCAACAGCTGTACAGCCTTCACCTAAAAGAAGCGGTGTATTTGGCATAGTTATAACGATTTTAGCATTCTCTCCAAGTACATCCTTAAACGACTGTGACTTAATGCCAGCGAGGATTGAAACTATGACCTTTTCATCTGAAAAACTCTCTTT
>CAYJGN010000093.1:0-1604 GCA_964369635.1 uncultured Oscillospiraceae bacterium | reverse complement strand
TAATCTCCGTAATTACTTCTGTAAAGTTTTGCGGCTTGACAGCTAAAAATATCAGATCTGAAGCGGATACAAGCTCTTTTATGCTCGTTTTCGCGTTATCGCCTGCAAGTTTCTTTGCTGACTCAAAAACAATATCATAAGCAAAAAGCTCTGCATTAATATCGCTTTTTTTGATACCACCAAATATCGCACTCGCCATATTTCCGGCCCCGATAAACCCTATTTTCATTTTATCCCTCCAGCTGTGCCGCTTGCATCATAATAGCACATTCTAAACGTTTCTTTTCCATCTCGCAACTTAAACTCTCGGATTTTAGAATATCTCCCATATAGATATAATTGTTTGCATTGCAACCACCACTACAATAAAACTTTGCCCAACAATCTTTGCAGTCCTCTTTATTATAGATATTAGCAGTGCTGAATTTCGCTTTAATCTCTTGATTAAATTCGCCTGTATAGATGCTACCTATTAGATACTCTGGTATTCCAACAAACTGATGACATGGATAGATATCCCCTTCAGGAGTTATTGCTACATATTCATTTCCACTTCCACACCCACGAAGGCGCTTTATAGCGCAAGGGCCACCTGATAGGTCTATATTAAAGTGGAAGAAGTTAAAACCATTATCGTTATCTATCGAAACAAGCATTCTATCAGCAAGGCGCTCATATTCTGCGAAGATGGTTGGTAAATCTTCTTTTGTTAAAGCGTAGCTATATTTACTATCGGAAACAGCAGGTTCAACTGAAATTTCATTAAATCCGATTTCATTTAGATGATAAACATCCTCTGAAAAATCGAGATTTTCTTTTGTGAACGTACCTCTTGCGAAATAGTTTTTAAATCCGCGCTTTTCGCATAGTTTTAAAAGTTTCGGAATAATAACATCATAGCTTCCATCGCCCGAAATCGTCTTTCTCATCGCATCGTTTACGCATTTTCGACCATCAATAGAAAGAACAACATTGCTCATCTCTTTATTTATAAAGTCTATCTTATCATCATCAAGAAGAACACCATTAGTAGTTATAGTGAAGCGGAAATTTTTATTATGCTTTTTTTCAAGTCCTCTTGCGTATTTGACAGTTTCTTTAACTACATCAAAATTCATAAGCGGCTCACCGCCAAAGAAATCAAGCTCTAAATTAACTCTGCTACCTGAATTTTCAATCAGAAAATCAATAGATTTTTTTGCGACTTCAAACGGCATTAGTTTTCGTCCCTCACCAAAGTCCCCTGTTGCCGCAAAGCAATATTTACAGCGCAGATTGCAGTCGTGCGCAACGTGCAAACATAGCGCTTTAATTGGCGATAATATCTCTTTATCTGCATAGTTACTCAAATCATCAGTTGAAAAAAGCTCCCCATTTTTATAGAGGTTTGCTATTTCACTAACAGCCGTTTTTATCTCTTGATTGCTATATCCAGAAATTTCAAAGTTACCCTCGAGGTTTTCAGCAGTTACAACATCAAGCAATTTATAAACTAAATCATCAACAATATGGACACTGCCGCTATTAACATCAATAACGATGTTATATCCTCTTAAACTAAATTTATGTATCATAATATTTCACACAAAAACAAAGAGCAGTTA
>CAYJGN010000092.1:0-3316 GCA_964369635.1 uncultured Oscillospiraceae bacterium | reverse complement strand
ACGGTTTTGGAGACCGTTGCTCTACCAATTGAACTATACCCCTTTATTATCAACTATAACAGTATACAGATTTTTTACCGTCTTGTCAATATCTAAAGGGGTATATTATTAATTATTTTGTATACTCAAGCAGTTTGACTAAAATATCAACATACTTCTTCCTATCAGCGCCAAGAGCAACATAGCAGTTTGGCTCTTTCGCATCCATTCTGCCGTTTCTTATATCGAAAATAGTCTGACCATAAGCCGCACCGCCGCCGCAATCTATCTGCCCGTGTGCATGAACAACGTCGCGCAAAACAGTTGGGTCAACAAGTGCCGCTATGCAAAGTGCATCATGGATAGGCGCTGCCGCCTCTTCCGCAACCTTCTGCCATGTTGAGTAGCCTCTTATCCGCTGCTCACAAAGAGAGGCAACAACCTCTGCAGGTTTTGTTCCAACCGCACGCATTCTATCGCAGTCCTCTTGCGTGAGATAAGCTTCATGCGTTGCATCGAGTGGCACAAATGTAAATTTAATTCCGCAATCAAGCACCGCCTGAGCAGACTCTGGGTCAAGCCATACGTTAAATTCACTCGTAGCGCTTTTATTGCCAATCTTGTATCCGCCACCCATATACATTATCTCTTTAATCTTTGGTATAATACGAGGCTCTATTCGAACAGCATGTCCGATATTTGTTAGTGGGCCTAGTGGAATTAGCGTTATCTCGCCATCTTCCGCCTTCATAAGGGTATCAACAAGCCAGCTAACTGCATTTATATCTTGCTCTTTAATCGTCGCTGGTGGGCATTGATCGATATATGTTCCGTGAATATTGCGATAATTCGCAGTTGGTGGTGCTTCATACTGCGGATAGTTTTTGCGATATCCAAGCATACAAGTAGTCCAAGGTAGAGCACAGCCGCGGAAAACTGGAACTGTTCCACCCATAAGCTCTGAAATACGAAGTGAGTTTTCAGTCGTTATCGGCACAGCACGATTACCATTAACCGCAGTTATTCCTATAACGTCAAACTCTGGATTTGCCATAGCAACAACAAGCGCTACCGCATCATCACTCCCGGTATCAACATCTAATATAACTTTTCTCTTTTCCATATTTAACTCCTAAAATGAAACAGTATGGAACTCTTCAATATCTTTTGTATATTTAATAGTTCCACTCTCAAGATAAAAAACAACAAATCCATCAGCAACACCATTCGGGAAAACCCCTCTTGCAGCATCTGAAAGATTGTCATAAATCTTATCAACTATCTCTTTATCTTCGGTAAATTTAACATCGCCAGAAATTCTAAAATAATACCCCTCATTACCCTCGCAGCAAAAACTAATGCTCGGATTTTTCTGAAGTTGCTTGTAAACAGGTTTATAGCTTCCTGTATTGAAGTAAATCCTATTATCTGCAATCATCTGCACTTCCCAACCGCGGACATCAGCCTTGCCCTCATCAACTGTTGCAAGAGATCCTGCAACATGCAAAGGCAGTAGTTCATTCAGCTTTTCTAAAGTCATAATATTTACCTTCTTTCATAAAATATAGTTTAATTATAATCCCGAAACTATACTTTTACAAGGAAATATTTACTACATTAATCTATTGAAAGTATACAATTTATGAACAAAGCAAAAACACTTTATCTATATAGATTAGATATCTTTTAAGAGCGCACGGAAAGAAGCGCAGTTTAAGGTCGAGATGATGTAATAATAAAAGCAGTTGGTTTCAGTTTATGAAAAGTTAAATTAGCTATATAGGTTAAAAAAGCAAGTCATATATAAGTCTAATTGATTTAAAAGATGCAATATATTAAAAAAATATCAAAAAATTATCATATTTAAACGTCTAACACGCAGTTAACTGCGTGTTTCTTTTTTTAGGTTTAATATATAATAAACCTTAATTAATCTCAAAATTAAAAGGAGTGTAGAAAAATGTTTAAAAGTAAAGCAAAAAAACTATTAGCAGTAGCGATGATTTTCGCAGTAGCGCTATCATTGCAATTACCGTCCTTTGCAGCCGTCGTAAACGATATGTCAATAACCCTTCGCGCACCAGCTTCTGGTACTCCAGGTAAAGTTGATATCGTTGTCGATGCTACCGAGTTTGATGGCATCGGAGGAAACGCTATAACAGGTACTGTCGTTTTAGAGATGATGACTGGTGGCCTTGGCGGAACTTATGAAGCTGTTCCAGGAGCAACTGTTCAAAATGTTACTGTAGATACTGATGAAGTAATATTTTCTGATATCGCCATTGCAACAGAAGATCTATTTTACAGAGCAACATTTAACGATACAATTAACGACACTCAAGTAGAACTTGAACTTGACCCATATTCATTTAACAGCTACGAATTCACAGACCTAAACTATACTATTAACGGAACCAACTTGGAGATAAGCACTTCGACCTTTGAACTTGGAACAACTGGAACAGTAGATATCGGTAAATCAACTGATGGTGGTACCAATTGGGTAAGAGTAGGAGCTCAAACAATTTTAACTGGCACAGAAACAGTATTTTCAGTCACCGACACATACCCAACACAAGATACACTTTATAGGGTATTCTACAGACCAAGTGAGGCAGAACTTTTGAAAGGTTATACAGAAAAGGTAACAGTGATGCCAAGCCCATATAGAGTTGGCTTTTTCAAACCAGTAACAATCCCAGGATATGGAAAAGATCCATCTGGTTTAACAGTAGCCCTAAACCTACCAACTGCTGATCCAGCAATCGGGATGACACTTAATCTTACAAGTGATGCTGACAGATTAATTCATGAGAACATGGAATTATCTCAAAGCTATTATTCTTCTCTACCAGCAGGCTACAGCCTATTTGCAGCTGTTGATTTAAGACTAACATCAACAGGAATAGAAATGGATACCCTAGCAACAACTGCCGCACTTGGTGATGCCGGCATAGGTGCAGCTGTACCATTTATTATTAGCGGACTTCGCCCTGGAAGCGAGGTAGCAGTTGTTAGAACTAGTGGTACTATAGATGCTCAAACTTATACAACAACAACGTATACTGTCGACAGCGAAGGACGTATCAACACAGAGGATGAAATGATAAGAGAGCTTACAACCGAAACCGGCGCAGGCACAGGTATTTACACAACCGATAACGCAAGCACAATCTTTATCTACACAAACTACGCACCAACACCAACTCCAACTCCAGTACCAGTTCCAGTTTCACCAAGCACTGGCATTTACAACTAATTTTATAACTTGAAAAATCCGCCTTAGGGCAGATATCTTTAAAGAAACTTGTAACACAAAAGCCTGTGAATTTTCAAA
>CAYJGN010000091.1:0-3372 GCA_964369635.1 uncultured Oscillospiraceae bacterium | reverse complement strand
TATTAACATAAATTATCTTAATTGTCAAAGGAGAAAATATTGAAAAAAAGCGATTTTTATTATGATTTACCAGAACGCCTTATTGCACAGACACCTCTTCAAAAAAGAGATAGCTCAAGGCTTATGGTTATTAACCGAGAGAGCGGAAAAATTGAAGATAAAGTTTTTCGCGATATAAAGGATTATTTAAAAGCAGGGGACATGCTCATTTTAAATGATAGCAGGGTTATACCGGCAAGAGTATTTTGCAAAAGCGAGAGCGGAGCTTCAATTGAACTGCTGCTAATACGAGATATCGGAGATAACTGCTGGGAAAGCCTTGTGAAACCCGGCAGACGCTGCAAGGTTGGGACAAAACTTTTGTTTAATGATAGACTTCAAGGCGAGATAACAGAGGTTTTAGAAAATGGAAATAGAATAATAAAATTTTATTTCCAGGGAAATTTTCTTGAAATTTTATCTGAAATAGGGGTTATGCCACTACCGCATTATATTAAAGAGAGCCTCTCGGATAAAGAGAGATACCAAACGGTATATTCAAAGGATGAAGGGTCTGTTGCCGCACCAACTGCTGGACTGCATTTCACCGATGAACTGCTTTTAGAGCTTCATGAGATGGGGGTTTCTATAATCAAGGTAACTTTGCATGTCGGTATAGGTACGTTTCGCCCTGTTAAAACAGATGATATAGAAGAGCATACAATGCACCATGAGTTTTACACAGTATCTGATGAGAGCGCAGAGGCAATAAATCGCCAAAAGGAGAGCGGAGGGCGGATAATCTGCGTTGGAACCACCTCAATGAGGGTTTTAGAGAGCGTTTGTGATGAGAATGGAATGGTTAGTGCCGGCAGTGGTTCTACCGATATTTTTATCTACCCACCATATAAAATCAAGGTTGCAGATGGGATTATAACAAACTTCCACCTGCCAGAAAGTACCCTTATAATGCTTATAAGCGCCCTATATGATAGGGAGAAGATTTTAGCAGCATACAAACGGGCAGTTGATAGCGAGTATAGGTTTTTCAGCTTTGGCGATGCGATGTTTATTTATTGATTTGCCTTAAAAAAGACAAGATAAAGTTGCATTTATCTGCGATAGTATAAAAGAGGAGACAATATGTTTAATATTAAAAATAAAGAGGGTAAAGCGAGAACAGCGACCTTCACGACCCCGTACAGTACAGTTCAAACACCGGCGTTTCAAAACGTTGCAACGGCGGCAGCTATTAAAGGCGGGCTTTCGGCATATGATTTAAACGATATCAAATGCCAGATAATGCTCTGCAATACATATCACCTTCATCTGCGACCGGGCGACGAGCTTGTTCGTGACCTCGGAGGACTTCATAAGTTTACAGGTTGGGATAAAACAATTCTAACAGATAGCGGAGGGTATCAAGTTTTCTCCCTTGCAAAGCTTCGAAAAATCCATGAAGAAGGCGTTTATTTCAGCTCACATATAGATGGGCATAAAATGTTTATGGGGCCTGAAGAGAGCATTAAAATTCAGTCAAACTTAGCTTCAACTATTGCTATGCAGCTCGATGAGTGCATTCCTGCCGGCAGTGATTACGACTATACAAAAGCCTCAGTCCTTCGCACTCAGCGCTGGCTTGTTCGATGCAAAGAAGAGATGGAGAGGCTTAATGCTAAAAGTGATACTCTAAATAATAAGCAGATGCTATTTGGGATAAACCAAGGTTGTACCTTTCGCGATTTAAGGCTTTTCCATGCTGAAGAGATGAGAAAACTCGATCTCGATGGATATGCAATTGGAGGACTTGCTATTGGTGAGCCTGTTGAGGAGATGTATGATACCATTGATGCAGTTACCGACATTTTACCAAACGATAAACCAAGATATCTTATGGGAGTTGGAACGCCTGGGAATATTATTGAGGGTGTTTATCGTGGTGTTGACTTATTCGATTGTGTTATGCCTGCACGAAATGCAAGGCATGGGCACCTATTCACCTTCGAGGGAATTCGAAATATTAAAAATGCGAAATACGAGCGAGATGAGCTGCCAATAGATGAAAACTGCGGTTGCGACACCTGCAAAAGGCATACAAGAGCATATCTTCGTCATCTATTTAAAGCTGATGAAACGCTCGGCTTAAAGCTTGCTGTTACCCATAATCTCTATTTCTACAACAACCTTATGGAAATGATACGAGAAGCTATCGACAATGGTGTTTACTCGGAGTTTCGTGATAAATACAAGGACATTCTCGATAAGAGAATTTAGTTGCAACTTGCAAGAAACTATGTTATTATATTTTCATGTGAAAAAACTGTGGAGGTGAAAAATATGTTTATGTTAGCAACAGATGCAGCTGCTACAACGGCTGGTTTTGATATCGGATCTATTATTATGATTGTTGCGATGGTCGGTATCTTCTACTTTATGATGATTAGACCAAACAACAAAAAGAAAAAAGAAGATGCAAAGATGCGTGATTCGCTTCAGGTAGGCGATGAGATAACAACAACTGGCGGTATGGTTGGTAGAGTTGTTCGAATTAATGAAGATTCTATTCTTTTTGAAACAGGTAACAACAAAACAACTATCCGTCTTCTAAAATCAAGCATTTACTCGGTAACACCACTAAAACTTGATGATTAGTTCTAAAAATAAAACTCCCCTCGTAAACTTTTAATAGTTTAGGGGGATTTTTTTATGAAGAAAAAAAGAGTAAGCACTGAGACCAAGAAAAAAATAAAAGTTTATGCATTGTCTATTTTAGCGGGTTTATTAGCATATATCATTTCAATGGTGATTTTTGCACTGATTATATCAAATACTGATGTGCCAGCGATTATTGTCTTTATCTTCTCGCTCATTGCATCAGGGTTATTCGCGTTTGTCTCATCTTTCCTTTTAACGAAAATAGTTCGAAAAGGTGGTCTAATAACAGGTGGAATAATAGGGGTTATTGTATTTATCATTATCTCTATAATATCATTTATGCTATCAGAGCCTGGTCAAGCGAGTATATCACTTATAAACCTTATCGCGACGGTAGCTTTTGGTATTCTCGGTGGCGTACTCGGTGTTAATTCCAAAACTCTTAAAATCAAATAGTTGTTTTTTGCTTTTATTTGTGGTATAATTTCTATATCATATACAGGGAGAGTACTAAAATGAAACACATTAAAACATTAAATACGAAAAATTTAAAAGAGAGCGCTGCTAAAGGTGGTTGCGGAGAATGTCAAGCTTCTTGTCAGTCAGCTTGCAAAACATCTTGTACAGTCGGCAATCAAACTTGTGAGAATAAAAGACAGAACGGTATAGTTCGAAGAGCAGTTTAACTGCTCTTTGTTTTTGTGTGAAATATTATGATACATAAATTTAGTTTAAGAG
>CAYJGN010000090.1:0-3495 GCA_964369635.1 uncultured Oscillospiraceae bacterium | reverse complement strand
TGCTTTTAATTAAGGTTTCTGTTATAATAAAAGCTGACAACAAAGATATAGCTATTTATCTTTCAATTTTGTTTTTGCGCTTTAAATTGTTTCCAAAGAAGGAAAAAGAAGAAAAGGTCGAGGATAAGCCAAAAGCAGAAAGCAAACAAGCTGAAAAAGAAAAAAAGAAAAAGAAAAAAATATCCTTTTCAGAGATACTGAAGCTTATAAAAACTGCTGTGCGACTTATTTCAAAAATAGTTCCAGCGCTTATATCTGCAATAAGAATAGATAGGTGCAAAATCCAGGCAATTGTTGCATCAGATAATGCTGCAGATACCGCCATAAATTTCGGGAAGCTCAATGCCGCAGTTTCTTCGCTCTATTCGCTAATTTTAAACTGCAGAGCATCTAAAAAAATAGATATTTCAATAGACTGTGACTTTCTAATGCCGCAAAGCAGCTACTATGCTGACATAAAGCTATCAATTAGGGTATGGAGAGCGGTTTTAGTGGCGATAAAAGCAGCTCTTATGCTGCTACCAATGTTAAATAAAAAGGAGAATGTTTATGACTGACCATCCGATAAAAGGAATGCTGGAAACAGCTATGGAAAAGATAAAAGATATGATGGATGTCAATACCGTTATAGGAACGCCTATGGAGGTAGGGGACGGTGTTGTTATTATCCCTGTATCAAAAATTTCTCTCGGGTTTGCTTCTGGTGGAAGTAACTTCCCATCAAAACAGCCAAAAGATATGTTTGGCGGCGGAAGTGGCGGCGGTGTTTCGGTTGTGCCGGTCGGTTTTTTAGTTGTTAGAAATGGCGATGTTAAGCTTCTCCAGCTATATGACAATGCATCAACTGCCGATAAAATAGTTGGTGCTGCTCCTGATTTTATCGACAAGATAACGTCTGCATTTAAGAAGGACAAAAAAGACAAAAAAGAATCTGAATAGTATTTTAATAACCATCTGCATATAGATTTATGGGTAGGTGGTTTTTTCATGTTAAAAAAGATTATATTAATTTTAGCGGTTTCTCTTTTACTTGCAACTAATGTTTCTGCATTTGCAGATGGTGCTATTCTTTATGAGCAGAGCAGAGGGATAGTTCTCTATGAAAGCGATGCAGATGAGAAACTTCCAATAGCGAGTATAACAAAGATTATGACAGCTCTTTTAACCATTGAGAGCGGAGGGTTACAAGGCGAATTTATCGTCGGTGATGAGGCTATTGGGATTGAGGGGAGCAGTATTGGTCTTCGCAGTGGTGACGTTGTTACAAAAGAGCTTCTTATCTATGGAATGATGCTTGAGAGCGGAAATGATGCGGCGAATGCAGCAGCAATCGAGGTTGGCGGTAGTGTTCCTGATTTTGTAGCGATGATGAATGACAAAGCGCAAGAGATAGGAATGGAGAATACAAGTTTTGAAACGCCCTCAGGCCTTGATGGAGAAAATCATTTCAGCACAGCATATGATATGGCGTTACTAACAGCTTATGCGCTTGAAAATGAGTATTTTGCAGAGGTTGTTTGCACAAAAAGCTATAAAGCGCAGTTTATAAATCCAGAGCGTGCAGTGACCTTTTATAATTCAAATAGATTACTACAAAGCTTTGAGGGAACAATAGGGGTTAAAACAGGGTTTACAAAAAAAGCGGGGCGCACACTCGTTTCAGCAGTAGAGAAGGATGGAGTAACGCTTATCTGCGTAACCCTTAACTGTGTTGACGATTGGGATACCCATAAAAACCTTTATAATCAGCACTTCGATACCATTTCGAATGTCAGTTTTTCACCAGATGGTGAAATAACATTGCCTGTTGTTTCAGGGGAAATAGATGAAGTCGCTCTTGAACTAAAAGGTAATTTAGAGGCAGTTATGCTAAATAATAGATATGAAGAAGTCGAAATAGAATATCATATGCCGCGGTTTTTATATGCACCGATTGAAAAAGGTGAAAATGTAGGCTATGCAAATATTGTAATAAATGGTAAAATAGTAGATACGGTCGAAATAGTTTCGACAGTTGATATTTTAATTGATGAGGACAGTGAAAATGGCGAGAGACAATCTAATGAGGATACAAAAAATTCTGGCGGTCTGTGGGGTTGGCTCACGGAGATATTGCGATAAACTAGTAGAAGAAGGAAGAGTTACTGCAAATGGGCGCCCTGTTGTAACGGGGCAAAGCTTTGATATTCGCAAAACATTAATTGCGGTTGACAAAGTTGTGGTGAATGATGGTGATACAAGGCAGCTCAAGAGATATATCATGCTCTACAAGCCACGTGGCTACGTGACAACTATGAATGATGAGCAGGATAGAAAATGCGTTGCTGATTTGGTGAAAGAGCTACCAGAGAGGGTTTATCCAGTTGGACGACTTGATAAAAATTCCGAGGGTCTGCTTATTATGACTAATGACGGTGCATTAGCAAATCAAATTATGCACCCAAGCACCCATGTGCCGAAAAAATATCGTGTAACCGTTTCTTCGGGTCTCAATGATGCTCAGCTATCTTCACTTGCTGAGGGAATAGAGATAGATAGCGGTAAAACAGCACCGGCACTCGTTAAGGTGCTTGAGAATACCAAAACCCGCTCTGTTATGGAAATAACCCTTTATGAGGGGAAAAATAGGCAGATAAGAAAGATGTGCGAAGCTTTAGGACTTACCGTTTCAAGGCTTAAGAGAACGGCTGTTGGCAATGTTAAGCTTGGGATGCTAAGACCAGGCCAGTTTCGTGAGCTCACTCTAAATGAGGTTAAGATGTTGACAAAAACTTCAGCTGAAAAAAGAGCTCGCAAAGACGGTGAGGAAGCGCCGAAAAGAACTGGGAAAAATAGAAGGGACAACCCAAACAGAGGCGAGCGAAAAGGAAATACAAGAAGGAGCAAAAAATAAATGACCGATTTAGTTGTTTTAGAGAGCGATGGTGGATATATAGTTAAAGCTGTTGAAGATGGTATAGATATTGCGGTATGTAACTTTCATTATGATGATTTTATAATAGTTATCGATAGTGTTACCGGTAGGGATATACCGCTTGCAGACGGTGTTATGCGTATGGCGTTTGCACATGGACTTAATAGAAACTGCGTCTATGCTGTTGTTTCAAAAACTCTTGATGATAAACTTTCAACTGAGCTGAAGGTTGATAAAGGGGAGAGTTTCTTTTTGCCAAAATGGCTATCAGAAAACACTAAATGTAGGCATATGGAACAAAATTAATTAGCGAATATTGAATTATTTGCTATTGAAACAAAGGTAAATTTGCGATATAATATATCTTGGTGAAAATTGTTTTATTATTTAAAACGGGATTGTTAAAAGCTCTCTCGTCAAAACTTAGGAGGAACAGAAATGGCAAAAGTTAAAATTACAGAGACGGTACTGCGTGACTCACACCAGTCACTTCTCGCAACAAGAATGACCTTTAGTGAGATGGAGCCTATCCTTGCTGATATGGACAAGGTTGGTTATTTTTCAGCTGAGGTTTGGGGCGG
>CAYJGN010000089.1:0-3570 GCA_964369635.1 uncultured Oscillospiraceae bacterium | reverse complement strand
AGTACCGTCATCATCACAAATATTTCAAGTGTTGGGGTACTGCCTCCGTTTATGCTAATAAATGAATCATTCATCTAAACTGTCCTTTTCTTTGCCGTCGCCTCTTTTTAAAAATTTATCGAAAACTGACTTGAAGTCGTAGGGTAGTGGGGTCTCAAAATCTGCAAAGATAAGCTCGTCCTCTAAAAGTTCAGAAAGCAGCGTTATCCCGCCCGCCGTTATCCCAAGTAGCATGTATTTTTCACCTACTTTTGCTATAACAACACTCTTATCTTGTCCAACTGAAACACGCTCGATAATGCTTATGTTTCTCGTCGCTTTGCTCTTACCTGAGATACCTGCAATATACCGCGTAGCTACATAAGTTAGCAGAAGTATTCCGATAACAATCACAAGCGTTATAATCGCACTAATAATTCCTTCAAGCATTTAAAACCTCTATTCGACTATAGTTATCTCACCTGGGAGTATCTCGGTTATTCTGATGCCAAAGCTCTCATCGACAACAACAACATCACCTTTAGCAACGCATTGACCGTTGACATATAAATCAACCTGCTCACCAGCGAGCTTATCAAGCACTACAAGTGACCCTTTATTTAGCTCTAAAATATCTTTGATATATTTTTTTGTTCTACCGATTTCAACCGAAACCTCTACCGGTACCCCTTTAACAAGCTCAATATTCGAACCAAAGGCAGGTTCTCCACTACCACCTTGAAGATTAGGTCTTGGCGGAGTGCCAGTCTTTATCTTCGACGGCGCTGAAACAACCCCCATAAGATGATTGTTCATCTCCATCTGCTGCTTCATCATCTGCATCATTTCATTCATTGTATTTGTAAGCTCTGGAGAAACTGCAACTGCCGCAGCTGGTGCTGCCGCTGCAACTGGCGCTGCTGCCGGAGCCGCTGGCGCTACCTCTACTGGTGCTGCAACTGGTGCCGCCTCTATCGGAGCTGCTGCAACTGGTGCAGCTGGCGCTACCTCTACTGGCGCAGCTGGCGCTACCGGTACCTCTTCTGTTATCTCCGCTATATCAATAGGCGGCGGTAGACCTTCGTCCTCATCGATAACATCTTCAGGCATACCATCTTTAAAGAATCCCGAAACTATCTCTTTGACAAGATATATAGGTAGAAGATTTATAAATTCACTCTCGATTTTATCTCCAATTTTCAGGTTGAAGCTCACCTCAACCATAATATCTTCTTCAAAATATTTCTGCTTAAACATATCAGGCGATTCAATTTCAAAAATCTGCGGAGGCATAATGTCTACAACTTTGCTTAGCATATCCGCAAGAGCTGTTGAAGATGAACCCATCATCTGGTTCATAACCTCACCAACAGCACTTCTCGATAGTTCATCGAGCTCAAATCCTTCCGACTCTATCTCTGTATGCATTAGCATCTCGAGGATAACACGAACATCCTCAAGTTTTAGAATCATAACATTTCTGCTCGATAGTCCCTCACAATACTCTATTTCAACTCCAACAGCAGGCTCAAGGTCCTTAAAATCGAACTCATCTTTACCCCGCACATTTACAACAGGGGTTGTTATATCAACCCTTGAGTCAAGCATCGTTGAAACTGCTGTTGCCGCCGAACCTAAGCTGATATTCAGTATTTCACCAATAGCATCTATCTCCACAGATGACAATTTCTTTGTATCCATTGCTAAATCTCGCTTTCTTCAAAGATTATTTTCCGACCTCAAGAGCTTTTTGCATCATTAGTTTAAGCGCATTGAAAGCCGTCACATTCGCAGAGTAAGCATTTGTTGCTGCCATCGCGTCTGCGACTTCTTTTACCGAATCTATATTCGGAAGGTAGATATACCCCTCTTCATCAGCATCTGGGTGGGTTGGGTCAAACACCGCTTGAAGCTGCGAATCATCCTCCACAATCTCTGTCACTTTTACCCCTGGAGTTTCTCCGCTTCTTGCAACCTCGTTAAAAACATTGTAAAAAGAGTTGCCCGTACTTTCAAAGACAACTGTCTTACGTCTGTAAGGCTCGCCGCTCTCTGTCCTCGTTGTTCCCATATTCGCAATATTCTCTGATACAATATCCAAGCGAAAACGCTGAGCGGTCATTCCTGAACCACTGATATTTAGTGCGCTTATAAACGACATAATATACTCCTTCTAACCGATAAACTTCGAAACTGCCTCAACTATTCTGTTCGGTTTAAATGGTTTAACAATAAAATCCTTAGCTCCCGACTTTATAGCATCAATAACCATAGGCTCCTGACCCATAGCACTACACATGATTATACATGCATTAGCATCATGCGCTTTTATTGCCTTTAGAGCATCAAGTCCATTCATATTAGGCATAGTGATATCCATAAGTACAAGGTCTGGTTTTTCACTCTTGTAGGTCTCAAGCGCAATAGCACCGTCAGCTGCCTCAATCAAATCAGTAAACCCTGCTTTTGTTAGTGCATCTTTGATCATCATTCTCATAAAAGCTGCATCGTCAACTACCATAATTTTTGCCATAATAAATCCCTCTTTCTTTTTATACTAAAATTGTTCTCATCGTTATTCGCTCATAAACTTTGTTGAAAAACGCTTATTAATAAGTATTGCTGAATTTTTATTATAAACACCAAGCTTACCCTCAAACCACGGTTGCCCTTCAACATGCAAAGTTACATCCGAGTCTTTGTGCATCGCAAGGTCTATAACATCTCCGACCTTTAGATTATAAACGCTCTCAAGCGGCAGCTGGGCATTTCCTATCGTTGCTGTAAGCTCGAGTGAGCTCTTGTTTAGCGAGGTTAGGATATGCTCTCCTGCACGAAGTTGCATACTCTCATCAACACCATCTGCAAAGGTCTTCTTCTCGATAGATGCAAAGACTTCGGTGAGATATGTTCCCGGCACGCAGATGGTTATAATTCCATCAACCTCGTTTATCTTAACATTTAGCATAACGATAACCACAGGCTCATCAAGACTTATCTCTCCAAAAAATGCAGGGTTATCTTCAAGTCGCTCAGACTCTATCTCAAGCTCTGCGTAGTTGCTCCAAGCTCCAACGGTAACTTCCATAATATAGGACATTATCTTCTGATAAACAGCCATCTCAAGCTCGGTGTATGCATACGACATATCAACATCAGGTTCACTGCCAGAGCTTCCAAGCATTCTATCTATAATGCTCAGCACCATCTTCTGCGATGCATGATACATCATCGGAAGCGGTTTGCTCTCACCGGGAAGTCGAACTTCAAGCACCGTCATAATATCGGTATCCGAGAGCATATTATTAAATTCAAAGTATCTCTGCTCCTCAACGGTTATAACTTCCGACTCGCACATCGTTCGAAGTATTCCGTTAAGTCGCAGTGCAACAAGCCTTGCAAAGTTATCATAAACCCCTCGAAGCAGTCTCATTCTCTCGTTTGTAAACTTCTTCGGACTTGAAAAATCATAGAGTTTATAATTTTCTTCGGGCTCGCTCTCTTCGGGGGGAGGCGCTCCTCCACCAGCCATAGAATTTAGTAATTCGTCAATTTGACTTTGACTTAATACTTCAGCCATCTCTTCACTCC
>CAYJGN010000088.1:0-3643 GCA_964369635.1 uncultured Oscillospiraceae bacterium | reverse complement strand
CTCCATTCTGTACGGAAATTATTCAAAACTATTTGTGCTGTGCACAGAATGGAGATTAATATGAGAATTTATTTTATTGCAGAGGCGGGGGTTAATCACAATGGTGATATGGCGCTTGCGAAAAAACTTGTGGATATTGCAAAAGAGAGCGGTGCTGATGCGGTTAAGTTTCAGACCTTTATAGCAGAAGAGGTGGTTTCAATCCACGGCAAGCAGGCGGAATATCAAAAGGCAAATACCGGTAAAGATGAGAGTCAGCTCGATATGATACGCGGTTTTGAATTATCTTTTGATGATTTTCGTGAGCTTAAAGATTATGCAGATGCGGTAGGGATAACATTTTTGTCAACCCCTTTTGATTTGATAAGCGCTGATTTTTTAAATGATATAGGGGTTTCGATATTCAAAATTCCGAGCGGCGAGATAACAAACTACCCTTATCTTAAAAAGGTGGCTTCTTTTAAAAAACCTGTTATTATCTCGACTGGTATGTCAACTAAAGATGAGATAGAGGGGGCGCTTTCGGTTTTAGAGGAGAATGGGGCATCTGATATAACTGTTCTTCATTGCAACAGCCAATACCCAACGCCGCTTTGTGATGCTAATGTTTTGGCGATGGTTGATATCAAAGAGAGTTTTGGGGTGAAGGTTGGATATAGCGATCATACCCTAACAAATGATGCATGCATAGCAGCGGCAGCTCTTGGGGCGACCGTTTTAGAAAAACACTTCACAGCTGATAAAAATCTCCCAGGCCCCGACCAGATATGCTCGGCATCGCCAGAGGAGCTTCGCTCGCTTATAGAATCTGTTCGAAATGTTGAGATACTGCTTGGGGACGGGGTTAAAAAGGTTTCAGAGAGCGAGCGGAATACAAAAGAGATAGCAAGACGCTCTATTATAGCAAGGAGCGACATCAAAAAGGGCGATATTTTAACTGCTGATAATCTCTGTGTTAAAAGACCTGGGAACGGCGTTTCTCCAACCCTTTGGGATAGCGTTTTGGGAACAGTTGCTGTGCGCGATTTTATGGCGGATGAACTAATTGAAATTTAAGGGGGATTTTATGAAAAAGTATATCGTCTCGCTTGACCAAGGGACAACGAGCTCGAGGGTTGTTGTTTTTGATAAAAATCAGAATATAGTCGATATAGCGCAAAGAGAATATACCCAGCATTACCCAAAACCTGGGCTTGTTGAGCATGATCCTATGGAGATTTATTCAAGCCAGTATGGGGTGCTCTGCGAGGTGCTCTCGAAAAATAGCATAAATCCTGCTGAAATAGCGGCGATTGGTATAACTAATCAGCGCGAAACAACTATCGTTTGGGATAAAACTACTGGGGTGCCGGTTTTTAATGCTATCGTTTGGCAGTGCAGAAGAACGGCTTCTATATGCGACGATTTAATAGCGCGTGGGCTTTCAGATTATATAAAAAGCACTACTGGTCTTGTGGTGGATGCATATTTTAGCGGCACTAAGATAAAATGGATTTTAGATAACGTTTCTGGAGCGCGAGAGCGAGCAGAGCGGGGGGAGCTTCTTTTTGGGACAGTTGATACATGGCTGCTATGGAAACTAACAGAGGGCAGAGTTCACGCAACCGACGTTACAAACGCTTCAAGGACGATGCTCTTTGATATAAATAACCTCTGCTGGGATGAGCGGATGCTCAGAGAGCTTGATATTCCGCCCTCGATGCTACCAGAGGTGCGCGGCTGCAGCGAGATTTTTGGCGAGACTATTATTGATGGTGTCGCGGTACCGATAGCGGGAATTGCTGGGGATCAGCATGCGGCGCTTTTTGGGCAGAGATGCTTTGAGCGAGGGGATATAAAAAATACCTACGGAACAGGTTGCTTTATGCTCTTAAATACAGGGGATAAACCGCTTATGAGCGAGAGCGGACTTTTAACGACTATTGGGTATAAGATAGGCGATGAAATATGTTATGCCCTTGAAGGGTCGGTTTTCGTTGGTGGGGCGGTTATTCAATGGCTTCGCGATGAGCTGCGCATTATTGATGAGAGCGCCGATGTTGAATACTATTCAAATAAAGTTTCAGATAGCGGTGGTGTTTATTTAGTCCCAGCATTCACAGGTCTTGGTGCACCGCACTGGGATATGTATGCAAGGGGAGCGATAGTTGGAATTACTCGTGGTACTAAGCGGGCGCATATTATAAGGGCGGCGAATGAATCAATTGCTTATCAGAGCAACGATCTTTTTGCTGCAATGGAGCGAGATCTCGGCGATAAACTGCGCGAAGTTCGGGTGGATGGTGGCGCTTGCAGAGATAGCTTTCTTATGCAGTTTCAGTCGGACATATCGAATGTTATGCTAAGCGTGCCGAAAGTTCGAGAGACAACAGCGCTCGGTGCCGCTTATCTTGCGGGTCTTGCGGTAGGATTTTTCGAATCGAAAGAGAGCCTTAAAACCGGCGCTGAGATAGATAAGGTTTACTATCCATCGCTTGAGCGAGAAAAGGTTGCAACGCTTATCTCAGGTTGGGATAAAGCGGTCGGTCGCTCAAAGGACTGGGAAGATAAGCAGTAAAATGTTTTAATAGTGCATATTTGGTTCAAAGTGCCGAGTATGCGCTATTTTTAAATTAATAATTTATTAAAAAACACTAAATTATATTGACAAAATTATCTTTGAGAATTAAAATTAAAGTAAGAAATATTATTTTATTGCTAAGTTGTCATACATGAGGTGTTTTTATTATGAAGAACAATATCTGTTTTTTAATTATTGTTGTTGGTTTGTTTTTTGTATCGCATTTAGGTGGATGCAGCTATATTTCAGAGGAGAATTTAAATTCTTCAGAAGATGAAAATGCAGATGGAATCATTTTAACCGATGAGTTTTTAGACTCTGATAATGTTGCGGTATCGCCTGATAACTCTCGTATAGCTGTTTTAGATATTAAAACGGGAATTATTGATTTTTATAGTATTGATGATACGGAGGTCTCTTTTATTTCGAGTAATAAAATTTCGAATCCTAATGCGGTTGATTATCCGGGGTTTGATTTTTCAGAGACTGCAAGATTTAATATGGTGGGAGATAGAGCTTCGGTAGAATATTTTTCGGTAGATGCAAGTCCAGTATTTGAAATAGAGGTTGAATTAGGCGATAACTACCTTTCACCCGAAATTGTTATCCCGGATAGTTTTGAAATATCATTGTCAAGCGATAGCGAGACTGTTGACATATTAAATAGTGGTGAAGTGGTGTTTTCTAAAGCGGCTGATGAAATTTACGAGGGTGACAATGGTGACCATGAGGTTCTCATTGATAGTGCGATGTTTTTTACCGAGAAGATATTGATTGTTAATATAACAGAAGATTTAGAGGCGAACGGTGGGTCGGTCATTCCAAACCACCGCTGGGCGAAAAGCTATTATATAAATATAGAAACAGGTGAGATATTATTTAGAATAATGGATTCATACGATAGCTTTATAGAGTTTTCGGGCGCAAGAAGATTTTACCCTGTGGGGCCTATGTTTGGCGGCGATAATGGGGTTAGCGCTTTTGTTTATGGTGAGGGCGATAAGCTGAATGTTCAGCGGTTTGATGGAGAAGATCCAGTTTATCAAACGGAATTTCGCATCTCAGAGGATGAGAGTCTTTTAA
>CAYJGN010000087.1:0-3680 GCA_964369635.1 uncultured Oscillospiraceae bacterium | reverse complement strand
ATATTAAAGCCTATAAAGACGATAAAAATAGGGTAAGATATTTTGTATATACAAATGATAGTGCTGTTATGCTTGATTTTGAGCATATTGGGGAATTATTACTACAATTTTTAATGGCAGATTTAAGTGTATATAAAATTGAAGTAGGCACGATTGTTGATACTGTGAATAGCATTGTTGGGAGTAGAAATGATAATTTAATGTTGTTTACTGTAGAAATATCTATTTATAGCGCTTGTGATAAGTTACTTGAAATTTGCCCTGTGTCAAGATTTTATCTACATGAAAAATTAAATGAAGTATTTAAAAGCGAAAAGGAATATGCAGAAAAGTTAGTGCTCGCTTCGTCGTTTCTAAATAATGTTTTAGTGTTGCAACAGATTTTTCAAACTGGAATTGAAATGTGCTGTGATGTTGACTTTGAAAAGCCTTTAGATTCTACAACAGCAAGTTTCTTAGCTTTTTCTGCACTACATTCGGATTTTATGAATTATCATCTTATAACAGGAGTAGGGTGTGCGCCATTATACAAAGGCAAAATAGATTTTGATATGGTGGACTTCTTCGGTAAAAACAAGGGCAACTCTTTGGAGTTTCAAAAAGAGTTATTGCAAAAAATTGATACCTTAAATCCCGATGTAGCTAACATCACCGAATATGTACTGTTAAAAGATTTCAATGACTTTTTATACTTTGAGTTTACTGAACTAATTAAAAGAGGGTTAAGGGCACGGAAGTGTAAAAATTGTGGTAAATACTTTGTCTTAAGAACCAAACACGAAACTATGTATTGTGATAGAAAAAATGCTGATGGGAAAACTTGCAAAGCAATAGGGAATAAAAAGGCTTATCTTGAAAAACTTCAAAATGACGAACTTTTACATAAATACGAACGAATGTACAAGGCTGCCCATGCTAAACGAGAGCGTTTGTCCGAAAGCGAAACCGGTTTTGATAGATTCCCTAATTTTGATAAAAGCTATTCGGATTGGTCTAATAATGCTAAAAAAATGCGTGCTGACTATATTGATGGCAGTATATCGAGAGATGATTTTGAAAAGTGGCTTATAAATGGGAAATGGCAACCTTGAATTGAATATCAACAAGGAAAAGCCAGGATACTCACCATAATTATGGGGTATCTTGGCTTTTAGTTTCAATATTAAATACTTCTCGACTGATACGATCATAAATACTTTGAATATTTGATTTTGCCGATTTTGCTCTATCGCTCTTTTCTTCAAAGTCTGTTTCATGGCGAATGAATTTTTTATATGACAATTCTTTCAAATGCGATAATTCTATAAACGAAATTTCATAACCATAAATTAAGCTATCAACAAATGCTTCGTACTCGCTTTTCGCAACATATCCCGAATAAACAAACTCTTGCATTTTCAATAAATACTGTTCTTCAATCAGCTTTTGTTTTGCTTTTGATAAATGTTCCATTTCTTTAATCATAGCATGAAGTTCTAAATATAAATCATCCAGTGTATTCGCTTTAGTATTCCCACTGGCATGAGCAATCTCATTTCTTGCATCAACGAATTTAGTCAAAGATGATATATTGTAACCTATTAATGCAAAAAGTTTCATAACATCTTTTTCTGCCATCAAACCAAATGAGTAGACTTTCAATTCTTCTATGTCTAAAAATTTATTAGCATCATCTTGCTTATACGGCTTTAGTCCAATCATTGCATCTAAATATCTGCTTGGCATTATCTTTGCAATCGTCCAAGCAGTATAATTGACATAAGACATGAAAATTAAATATGCACTAAAGTAAGCGAATTGATATGCACCAGCATCAACACACTTTAAAAGATTAAGTGCTAATTGCTCTAAATATGTATCGTGATTTACCTCTTGTTTATAAGCAATAGGTAAATATTTTTCCATTAGAACAAATTGTTCCTTTATATCCTCTTCATTTCTCATTATATTTTCCACCCAAATTCTCTAATCTTTTTAAAACTTCTTTCACCAATAATAGAATTTCTTTATTCGCAAAATGTTTTTGATAATTGTTATGCTGATTTTTATAGAGATCGTCTCTCGGAAAATCAACAAACTTAAATTCCACAGATTCTATTTCTAAAGGAAAAGAAATCGGAAAGCTAAATCCACCAGTACGCTCATAACATTGAATAAATTCAATATCATGCTTGAGTTTATTGTTAACATATCTTAATCCACTAAAGAAGGACTTCGTTTCCTCGTCTAATACAATGTGCTCTGACTTTTCGATTCTTTCAAAATAATCTAATACCCAATGAATAAATATGCCTACTCTATAATTTACCTCTTTTTTTAAGATGTCAGAATTCAAGTTGTTTTTTGCCTTTGCAATCACATCTTTCATCTCAAGAAAACTGGTTTGTATAGCATACTCAAACATTTTTACACCTCATCAACATCTACTCTTTCTATAAACCCCTCTACCGTGCTGATAAGTTTATGCTTTAACAAAACATCTGCCCAAACTCCGAACCTATCAAATTTGAGAATTTCAATATATTGCACATTTAGTGGAGTGGGGGATATTTGTTTTTTAAACGGTGAGGGTATCTTTTTTCTAATATTTTCTATTGCGGACACCGCATTTTGCAAGGCGACTATTGTCGCATATTTTTGCATTAACTCTTCATGTAATGATTGAGCGACCTCTACACTGCCAACTGCATTATGAGAAAGGCTGCTTATGGTATTTTCAATTTTCAGAGTATCAAGTGCTGCGCTTATATCATCAATCGTTTGTTTTGCATGTATTATTTGCTCTGCTTGTTGCATTAAGTTGTTTTTGATATGAAGTTGTCCCATAAAACTCTCCTTTAAAATATTCCCAAATCTTTTTCAATAAGATTTT
This sequence comes from uncultured Oscillospiraceae bacterium, assembly GCA_964369635.1. GTDB lineage: Bacteria > Bacillota > Clostridia > Oscillospirales > Ruminococcaceae > CAYJGN01. The sequence goes on along the minus strand of CAYJGN010000087.1, from coordinate 808 downwards.
TCTTTTTCTCAATCAGCTCATCAATGTAAACATTAAATTCTTCTGGTGCTTTAGGTGCAAAAAGCATCGCTATTGGCGCAACTATTCCTGTGGGTGTCATATTGTCATTATTCCTATATAATATCCTAAGCTGTGTTAGTTGCGTTTGTAAATCAATTTCTGAAATATATCCTGTTTTTATTCTGCGGTCAATTATTTTTTGAATATCTGAGTTATTGGCAACATCAGATTTTGTACCATGCCTAATGTAAATCGTTGATGCTTTTATATCATCACCCTCACTCATAGAAATAAATGGAAAATGCTCTGGGGTATCTTCAATTATCACCAATTGAAATTTTTTATTTCTTAGCTTTTCATATTCACTTGCATCAAAAGAATAATCTTCAACTTTGAAAGATAATGTTTCGGGAATATATTTTTTGACACTATTCCTTACTTTAGCTTCATCTTTGAATTCATCTAAACCGCAAGGCTCTGTAGTGCCATCAGAATTTTCTTTAATTCCAATTACAATTATGCCACCTCCGTTATTTGCCATTGCAAGTATTATTTTAGCAAGTTTTCCCTTTTCAATCCAAATCTCTTTAAAATCAATTGCATCGGTTTCATAATCGTTATCAAATAAAAATTTAGCAATGCTATCTCTGTTTAAATCTGATAATAAGTCATAGATTTTATCTTTTGACCTATGAGTTGACAATTTTGGACTTGTGTTTTCACGTTTTATACTTGCGTGTTCTACCACTTTACTCACCCCACACCTCATTTATTCTGTCTTTGATTTTTTGCTCAAAAATTTCTATTA
>CAYJGN010000086.1:0-4079 GCA_964369635.1 uncultured Oscillospiraceae bacterium | reverse complement strand
TTTGAAAATTCACAGGCTTTTGTGTTACAAGTTTCTTTAAAGATATCTGCCCTAATGCGGCTTTTATTATATCTGCATTTACCTTATTATCTCGAAACATTCGGTAGCATTCCAAATCCCCTTTTCAAATCTTCATCTGTTGGGATATAGTCGCTTAGTGTTCCATCAAGGTATGAGTTGTATGCGCTCATATCGAAATAGCCTGTTCCTGTAAGTCCGAATAGAATGGTTTTGCTCTCGCCGCTCTCTTTGCATTTAAGCGCTTCGACAACTGCGCCGTAAATAGCATGCGAACTCTCAGGCGCTGGCAGAATTCCCTCTACCTTTGCAAAGTCTGACGCAACTTTAAATACCTCAGTCTGAACAGTTGAGATAGCTCTCATAATACCATCATTATATAGCTGCGATAAAACAGGGGACATGCCATGATAGCGAAGCCCACCTGCATGTGATGGTGACGGGATAAACTCGCATCCAAGGGTATACATCTTCGCAAGTGGAGTAACCCTTCCTGTATCGCAGAAATCATAAGCGAATTTTCCGCGTGTGAGTGACGGGCATGATGCCGGTTCAACTGCTAAAATATCTGTATCCCTCTTGTTATCTATAATATCGCGAACAAACGGCGAGATAAGTCCGCCGAGATTTGACCCACCGCCAGCACAGCCGACTATAATATCGGGATAATCTCCGATTTCATTAAATGCAGCAAGGCTCTCTGTTCCTATCACCGACTGGTGGAGTAGCACCTGATTTAAAACGCTTCCAAGCGCATATCTGCAGCTCTCGCTCTCCATGCTCCGCTCAACCGCTTCGGAAATAGCACAACCGAGCGAGCCTGATGTATCGGGATATTTCTTTAGTATCTCGCGACCGACCTTTGTCGTATCTGATGGGGACGGAATAACTCTCGCACCATATGTTTCCATAACAGCTTTTCTATATGGTTTTTGCATATATGAGCCTTTAACCATGAAAACTTCAAGATCAACCCCGAAATAAGCAGCTGCCATCGATAGCGCAGTCCCCCATTGTCCGGCTCCTGTTTCGGTACAAAGCGATTTTATCCCCTGCTCTTTTGCATAGAAGACCTGTGCCGCTGCCGAATTTAGCTTATGGCTGCCACTCGTATTATTTCCCTCGAATTTATAGTATATTTTTGCAGGAGTATCAAGAAGACGCTCAAGGTTATATGCTCTGCAAAGCGGCGCTGGCCTATAGGTTTTATAATAGTCAAGGATGCCTTGCGGGATATCTATATATCTGTCGTTATCGTTGAGTTCCTGCTCTGCGAGCGTTTCGCAGAAAATCGGTGTTAAATCCTCTTTTGTAACAGCTTTGAGCGTTCCCGGATGGAGAAGTGGCTCCACTTTGTTTTTAAGGTCGGCGCGAAGGTTATACCACTGTTTTGGCATATTCTCTTCTGATAAATAAAATCTGTATGGTGCGTTTTTCATAATTTTCCCTCCTTTTTGTAAAATAAAAAACCCGCCCATGACTTAATATGTCAAGGACGAGTACAAACTCGTGGTGCCACCTTGATTCACAGAGAAGTTACCCTCTCTGCCTTAATTGAATACCAACATATTCAAAAGCTTTTAACGGTGCTTGCCGTCGATATCTATTAAAGAGGAAACCCTCTCGTTGATATCGCCCTCAGTGGTCCATTTAATATACAGCTTTCTGCAAGACTTCCACCATCGCTTGCTCTCTGTGAGTGCTTATATATTTTTATCTCCACCTCATAGGTTTTGGAGTAAAACTCCGTGGACAGATATTTTATTTTCATTAATACTATATTATTCAAAAGATGCCCATTTGTCAACAGTTTATTGACAAATGAATAAAGAGCGATAAAATATAACTAAGGAGTGATTAAATTGACAAATTTAGAGCAGTTTAAAATAATAGACTTTCATGTTCATGTTTTCGGCGATAAGGTTGCAAAAAAAGCAACTGACGCAACCTCTGCCCACTATCGAGTACCGAGCGAATGCCCTGACGGTAGCCTCGAAACCCTTTTAAAAACAGTTGATGGACTTAATATCGAGCGGATGATAGTGCATAGCACTGCAACAAAAAAAGAGCAGGTAATTGCTATCAACAACTTTTTAAACGACCTCACCGACCCTCGTTTTGTTAAATTTGGTACGGTGCACCCTGACTTTGAAAACATCGAAGAAGAGATTATTCGTATAAAGGGATTGGGATTTCAAGGACTTAAGCTCCATTGCGACTTTCAGCAGTTTAATGCAGACGATAGAGCGGCAGACGAAATTTATGAAACGGCGCAAAAGCATGAAATGCCAATACTTATGCATGTTGGCGATGGGGTTCTTGGCTATTCCCACCCTGTTCGAATAGCGAATGTTGCCACCCATTTTAGAGATCTAAAGATAATTGCTGCCCATATGGGAGGGCGCGAGCAATGGGAGGCAGGCGCTTTGAATTTGCGCCCTTACGACAATATCTTTTTCGATACCTCAAGTACCATTTCAATGCTTGGAGCTCGAAAATTTGATCAACTTATAGATATCTTTGGGATAAGCCGAATTCTTTTCGGAACAGATTTCCCGCTAAACGATCACCGTTTAGAGCTTGCTCGCATGAGCTATCTAAACAGAACTGAAGCTGAATTTGAGGATATCCTCTATAATAATGCGGCAAAACTCTTAAATCTTTAAAGGAATAATTATGAGAATTTTATTTTTAGGCGATGTTTTTGGCGCCCGTGCAACGCAGGCTGTCTGCGAAATGTTGCCAAAGCTTAAAGCGAAATATGGAGCTGATGTTTTAATTGTCAATGCAGAAAATTCGCACGACAATAACGGAGTGAGCTTCTCTGCTGCTAAAAACCTGCTTGCCGCCGGCGCTGACTGTTTAACCGGTGGAAACCACAGCTTTAAGCAACGCGAAATCTACGACTTCTTAGATGAAGAGGAGCGAATTTTGCGCCCATATAATTTTAATAACCGCTGCCCTGGCAGAGGTGTTTATAATATCGATCTTGGCAGAGCTGGCCTCTCTGTTATAAGCATGCTTGGTACGATTTTTATGCAGGATGTTGTCGAAAACCCTTTTTCTTCGGTTAAAAAAGCCTTAGCTGAATGCAGATATAAAAACATTATAATAGATTTTCATGCGGAGACGACGAGCGAAAAGGCGGCTTTCGCAAGATTTCTCGACGGCAAAGTCTCAGCGGTAGTTGGGACGCATACACATGTCCAAACAGCTGACGCAAGAATTTTTGGCGGTGGGTGCGGATTTATAACCGATGTCGGTATGTGTGGCCCATATGAATCTATCCTTGGAGTTTCAAGCAACATCATTATAAATAAATTTATCGACGGGATGCCCCAGAGGTTTAGACCTGCCGATGGAGAGATAAAACTCTGCGGAGTTTTTCTCGAGATTGATGAAAAAAGCGGAAAAACTATCGAAATAAAACCTTTTTCTGTATAATTTTTATTATTTATACTTATTGTATATAAATTGTTGTTGACAACCATTATTTAAGTTGATATAATGAACAGGCGCTAAAAAACTGCGCATAATATATACGGTGAGAAACGAGCCATTAGCTCAGTCGGTAGAGCATTTGACTTTTAATCAAAGGGTCCGGAGTTCGAGTCTCCGATGGCTCACCAAAAAACCTTATAGCATATGCTATAAGGTTTTTTATTTTTCTCTTTATTAAAATATAAATTGTAGCAAAAACAATATTTTATCTTTCTAAACTGATATTTTAATATAGTTTATATTATATTCGCATAACTCATATAATATAAATAACACGACCTGTTTCCTAAATCACAGATTTAGAACAGGTGCCCGGTTCTTTGAAATACGCTATGCCACACGACGCGTGGCATATACAGATATTATAAATAATCTCCGCTTCGCTACGTTTATTCATAGCTTTATCTTATGGCGTAGGGCAAGGATGCCCTACATACCTAATTTATATTATATTCGCATAGCTCATATAATATAAATAACCTCCGCTTCGCTATGATTATTTATGAACTTATCTTAATGCCTTGTCCTCGCCACTGTGTGGCAACCGGACAAACGGCAAA
>CAYJGN010000085.1:0-4137 GCA_964369635.1 uncultured Oscillospiraceae bacterium | reverse complement strand
CGCATCATCATGCCCCATCTTCGCAACATGCGCCCATCCCCGAATATTCCACCATCCCCAAAACCCCCACCATCCCAAAACGCCCACCATCCCCAAAACGCCCACAAACTCACCAATGCCCAGAGCCTTAATTTTAGCAAAAATCTAAGCGGTTGGACAAAAAAGAGAAAAATAAATATTAAATAGAGTAGATATAAACATTGGAAGAATAAAAGATAAACAAAGTTGCAAAAGCTCCCTTTATTTGGGTGAATATTTGAACAAACTTTGAACAAAATATATCTAAGGGAACAAACCCTGAAAAAACAACCTTTAATGGAGGTGGAAGAAATGCTAAGAAGGTTTATGGCAATGTTTACTGTTGTTGCGATGTCAGTTGGTCTTGCAGCATGTAGTTGTTCACCTATGGGTGATGACGAGACCTCTTCTTCGCTACCTGATAGTTCATCGTCGAGCGATATAATGGATGATATGGACGATTCAATGTCGGACGATAGAGATGACAGCATGAGCTTGGATGATAGCTCATCTATCGATAGCGATATCGAAAACTCGATGCCAGATGATAGCGATATCGATAATCAGGATTCAGACAGCAAACCTGAAGACGATAGCATGACCGATGAGATAATCGAGTAAATTAAAGAAGCCGAAAGGCTTTTTTAATTTGGTAAATAGCGGCAAAATGCTGATGTTAATATCAGTTGATTGCAAAAAACGCTGGCTTAATTATAATAATTCTAAATATAAAGAGGTGCGATAATCATTCGCGCCTTTTTATCGTTGTTTTTCTGATTTTTAATTAATCGATAAGTATAGTTTTGCTTCCAAAATGCCATTATCTGCTTGTTTTGGATTATTAAATTTCCTGATGATAATAAATAATCTTTTCAAAATAGTTTTCTGAAAATACACAGTTTTTTTAAGTGGGTAGTAATATGCAGAAAAATGTTGTATAATACTATGGATATAAATTAAAGAGGAGCATTATTTTGAAAAGAGAAAAACTTAGAAACATAGCAATTATAGCTCACGTTGACCACGGTAAAACAACCCTTGTCGATGAGATGCTAAAGCAGACGCAGGATGTTCGAGAGAATAAAGCTGTTGTCGAGAGGGTTATGGATAATAACGATATCGAGCGTGAGCGTGGAATAACTATCCTTGCGAAAAACTGCTCGGTCGTCTATAACGATGTGAAAATTAATATTGTAGATACCCCGGGACACGCCGATTTTGGAGGCGAGGTTGAGAGAGTTTTGAAGATGGTTGATGGCGTTTTGCTGCTTGTCGATGCGGCTGAAGGTCCTATGCCACAGACGAGATTTGTCCTTAAAAAGGCGCTTGAGTTAAACCATAAGGTTATTATTGTTGTCAATAAAATAGACAAGCCAGACGCCCGAAGTGATGAAATAGGCGAAGAGGTGCTTGAGCTTCTGCTCGATCTTGAGGCGGACGAAGAGCATCTTGAGAGCACAATAGTTTTCTGCTCTGGGCGAGATGGAACAGCTACCTATTCTCCAAACGAAACCGGAACTGACTTAACTCCGCTATTTGAAGCTATTGTAAAAGATATACCAGCACCTGATGTTGATATAGACGGCCCGCTCCAAGCGCTTGTTTCAGCGGTTGACTATTCAAGCTTTGTTGGTAGAATTGCTGTTGGTCGTGTTGAGCGCGGAATTTTGCGCAAGAATAGCGATGTTGTTTTATGCGACTATCATGACGACGGCGCCCTTCAAAAGGGAAGAGTTACCCAGATACTTCAGTTTAACGGACTTGAGAGGTCAGAGGTTGAAGAGGCTTATGCTGGTGATATCGTTGCATTCTCGGGCGTTTCAGAGGCAACTATTGGAAATACCGTCTGCGATCCGCTAAATGTTGAGCCGATTCCTTTTGTCAAAATATCACAGCCGACTGTTGAGATGACCTTTGCGGTAAACGATTCTCCGTTTGCTGGTAGAGAGGGTAAGTTTGTAACAAGCAGACAGGTTGGCGACAGGCTCTTCAAAGAGCTTTTAAAGGATGTTTCGCTTCGCGTTGAGAGAACTGAGAATAGCGATGCATTCAGAGTTCTCGGTAGAGGTGAGATGCACCTCTCGATATTGACCGAGAATATGCGCCGTGAGGGATTTGAGTTTTCAGTTTCAACCCCAAGAGTTTTATATAAAGAGACAGACGAAGGTCTAATGGAGCCCGCAGAGCATCTTGTTTGCGATGTTCCAACTGAAGCAACAGGTACTATCGTTGATAAAATATGCCAGAGAAAAGGCGAGCTTATCTCAATAACACCGCAGGGTGAGAGCCGCTCACGCGTTGAGTTTACCGTTCCTTCAAGAGGTCTTTTTGGATATAGAAGCGAATTTTTAACCGATACTAAGGGCGAGGGCATTATGTCTGCTGTCTTCTCTGGATATATCCCATATAAAGGGGAGATTAAGAGAAGAAGTTTTGGCAGTCTTATAGCTTATGAGTCGGGCGAGAGCGTAACTTATGGACTTTATAATGCTCAGGAGCGCGGAGTTTTATTTATAGGGCCTGCTGTTCCTGTTTATGCAGGTATGGTTGTTGGATATTCGCCAAAGAGCGAGGATTTAGTAGTTAATGTCTGCAAGAGAAAACAGCTAACAAACACAAGAGCTTCGGGTTCGGATGATGCCCTTCGTCTGATAACACCGAAAAAACTCTCACTTGAAGAGGCTCTTGAATTTTTATCAGATGATGAGCTGCTTGAAGTAACACCGCAGTCGATTAGAATAAGGAAAAAGACCCTTGATCATTCGATGCGTATGCGTGAGAGTAAAAAAGACTAACTTTAGGAGAGATAGATGAAATATTCATTTGTAATTCCATGCTATCGAAGTGAAAATACAATTGAATCAACGGTAAACGAAATAAGAGAGACGATGAGCAAAAAGAACGAGGAGTCATATGAAATTATCCTTGTGAACGACTGCTCCCCCGATAATGTCCTATCGGTTTTGCGACGTTTAGCACAGGGAGATAGCAAAATAACCGCCCTTTCGCTATCGAAAAATTTTGGACAGCATTCGGCGGTTATGGCTGGTTTTTCAAGATGTAGTGGAGATATCATAATAGTTGGCGATGATGATGGACAGACCCCATTTAATGAGTGCTTTAACCTAATTGATGCGCTTTCTGATGATTGTGATGTCTGCTTTGCGAGATATGGCAATAAGAAGCATTCGTTTTTTCGGAATTTCGGAAGCTTTATAAACGATAGAATGGCTTGTTTTCTGCTATCAAAACCAAAAGATCTATATCTATCGAGCTATTTCGCTGCAAAGAGATATATTATTGATGAAGTGCGGGACTATGATAAGAGTTTTCCATATCTTTCAGGTCTTCTGCTTCGTGCGACTAAGTTTATCAAAAATGCCGATGTAAACCATCGTGAGCGCGAAATTGGAAATAGCGGATATACCTTTGGGAAGCTTTTAGCACTTTGGCTAAATGGGTTTACAGCTTTTTCAATAAAACCGCTTCGTATGGCAACCTTCATAGGTTTTTTCGCGGCAACAGCTGGTTTTATCTATTCAGTTTATGCGCTAATTAACTCAATCCTAAATCCAGATACCCCAATTGGTTGGGCATCTACCGTTTCTATAACCCTTATAATGGGCGGGTTAATACTTATGACCCTTGGGCTTCTCGGTGAGTATCTTGGAAGAATTTATCTTGCTATAAATAATGCACCGCAGTATTTAATCAGGGAAGAAATAAAGAAAGAAGACGCTTAAGAGAAACTTTAATCTATCAAAAAAACAGATATTATTTAATTCAACACTATCAATAGATGGTGTTGTTTTTTGTTGTAACATTCAAAAATAAAGATGATTATTATGACGTTTTACTCGAAAAGAACACAAAAATGCCACAGTTTTCATCTTGACTTATTACCGATATTTGGTATAATAAAAATCGACCGACCGGTCGGTCGGGTCAGGGGAAAGACGTTAGATGCTAATGGACGAAAGTCTGCAGGTGGCAGAAGCTCGGAGAATGGAAGCTCGGAGTAGCAGAAACCAGGGGATGGATATCAAAGGGCGGAAGTATATGAGCGGAAGCTCAGGGGCAGAAGCTCGGAGAATGGAAGTTCAAGGGTGGATGTTCAGT
>CAYJGN010000084.1:0-4307 GCA_964369635.1 uncultured Oscillospiraceae bacterium | reverse complement strand
CGTGGGGCGTTGCGCACTCGCCCCACACCCCAGAGCGCCGTGCACGACTGCTCGCATTTTAAAAATAACTATATCGCTCGAAGTAGACTGTTCACCTATCGGTGAACGATACTCGCGATATGTATTTTTAGAAAAAGCTCCGTTTTTGTAAGGTTGTTAGTGCGTTTGTCCTTGGTTTTGTTTTACCAATTAAACAAATAAGTTTCGAGTAAAAAGCCTGTGAATTTTGAAAATTCACAGGCTTTTGTGTTACAAGGTTCTTTAAAGATATCTGCCCTAAGGCGACCTTTTTATTTTATAGCTATAAACTTATATTAATATTTGCTAATTTCAAGAGTTTATCCGCACTTTGAGAATCCACAGTCGCGGCAGACAACGCAACCGCCCTCATGCTCGACTTTCGAGCCGCACTCAGGGCAATGTTTTATAGCTTTTGAGCTTGTCCCGTCGATATTTATTTCGACAGTTTTTCTCTTCTTATCAATCTGGCTTACCGCAAATGAAAGAGCATTGTCATCTTTGCCGTTTTTGGTATAATCCAAAACCTTAGTTATAACCTTCGCCATAGCATCAGGACAGGAGGTACAGTTCATACCCGGCTGTCTTATAGTTGATGGGCAACGAATTCCTTTTAGCTGATAAACCACCTCATATGGGTCAACCCCTGAGCGCATAGCAACAGAAACAAGCCTTGCAGTCGCCTCCGACTGGCTTGGGCAACCGCCCGCTTTACCTGTTGAGGTAAATACCTCGCAGATACCGTTTTCATCGTAGTTTACCGTTATATAAAGGTTCCCACATCCGATTTTAACCTTCTCGGTAAATCCGCTTGTTATCTCAGGGCGCGGTCTTGGGATGATATTGTTGTCCTCATTGAAATATAGATTTCCGCTATCTTCTATAACCTCTGTCTTCTCTTCATCTTTTCCAATATTCAAAACCTGACCATCTCTTGATTTATCTCTATAAATAGTTACCCCTTTGCAATCGAGCTGGTATGCTTTTACGAATACCTCACGAACCTCTTCGCGGGTAGCATCACTGCTGAAATTAACCGTCTTTGAAACGGCATTATCGGTATGGCGTTGGAAAGCAGCCTGCATCTTGCAGTGGTAATCTGGGGAAACGTCGTGCGCACAGACGAATATATCGCGAACGCTCTGCGGAATTTCCTCGATATGAGCTATCGTTCCCTCAGCTATGACTTTTTCCATAACCTCTTCGGTATATAGTCCGAGTTCTTCAAGTTTTTCTTTTAGTATTGGATTTGCTTCAATTAGCTTTGTCCCATCCATAACATTTCTAAAATAAGCATAGGCAAATACCGGCTCAACACCGCTCGAAGCTCCAGCTATCATCGAAATAGTTCCTGTTGGCGCTATTGTCGTTACAGTTCCGTTGCGAAGTGTTTCTCCATCTTTAAAGATGCTCTCGCCAAATAGTGGGAATCCACCGCGAGTTTTTGCAAGCTCTATCGACGCTTTATGTCCCTCTTCATTTATAAACTTCATAACCGCTTCGCCTATTAAAACTCCCTTATCGCTATTATAAGCAACACCAAGACGGAGAAGCATATCTGCAAATCCCATAACTCCAAGACCTATTTTTCTCGAAGCTTTAGTAACCTCTTCTATCTTATCGAGAGGATATTTATTAACCTCGATAACGTTATCGAGAAAATGCACCGATGAATGGACTATTCGGCGAAGCTTATCGTAATCTATCTCGTACCCATCTGCTGTCTTTTTAAGGACGACATTTAGGTTAATTGATCCGAGATTGCAGCTCTCATATGGCAGTAACGGCTGCTCACCACATGGGTTTGTCGCTTCAATTTCGCCCTGAGATGGGATAACATTATCTCTATTTAGCCTATCAAGGAAGATAATTCCAGGCTCACCATTTCTCCAAGCACCATCAACTATCTTGTCGAAAATCTCTTTTGCATTAAGTTTTCCAACAACTTCTTTGGTTTTTGGGTCGATTAAGTCATAATCGGCTCCAATTTCTGCAGCTTTCATAAATGCTTCGGTTATTCCAACCGAAATATTAAAGTTTGTTATTTCAGCATTATCCGCTTTAGCATCAATAAAAGATAGGATATCAGGATGGTCAACACGAAGAATTCCCATATTCGCACCGCGCCTTGTTCCACCTTGTTTCACCGCTTCAGTCGCCATATTAAAGACTTTCATAAAGCTTACAGGTCCGCTCGCAACGCCACCTGTGCTTGCAACGGTACTACCGCTCTGGCGAAGGCGCGAGAAAGAAAAGCCTGTTCCACCGCCGCTCTTATGAATAAGCGCCGCCTGTTTTACCGACTCAAAAATTCCCTCCATGCTATCTTCAATAGGTAGCACAAAACATGCTGACAGCTGACCGAGTGGTTTTCCTGCATTCATAAGCGTTGGAGAGTTTGGCAAAAACTCGCCATCTGTCATCAACTTATAAAACTCTGCCGCACTAAAAGCAGGGTCACCCCCATAATTTGCATCAGCCGCTGCAACTGCAGTTGCAACTCTTGTGAAAAGTCCTTCTATCGTCTCGGTGACGTTGTTATTAACATCACGAGTTAAGTATCTACGCTCTAAAACCGTCTTTGCATTTTCTGAAAAAATCACTTATAATCCCCCTTATATTGTATACACATCTCGTTTGAACACTATATATTGTATCACACAACCTCTGTAACATCAACAAATAATTTACTATTATTTTGAACAAATTTTCATATGATTTTTATTATAAAGATATAAAATTGTTTATTATACTGATAAGTTAAATTATTATGCGAAAAAAATTGATTTTTTCTTTGAAATATAGTAGAATGTATTTTGTCCGAAAACCCCTAAATTAAGGAGATATTATGAAAAACTATGATGTCGCAATTATAGGCGGAGGAATAGGCGGACTTATGACCGCTCACCGTCTAACCACGAGTAACCCAAACCTCAACGTCGTTATCTACGAAAAGGGAATGCCATTAAACAAAAGGGTATGTCCTATCGTCACCAAGCATGCGAAAAGTTGTATTAACTGCAAGAGCTGTGCTATTATGGAAGGACTTGCTGGTGCAGGTGCTTTTTCGGACGGTAAATATGTTATTTCAACCGAGTATGGCGGTTGGTTGCCAGAGTTCTTAGAGGGCGATACCGTTATAGATTATATAGAGCAGGCAGATAAAATCCTCGTTTCATATGGAGCTACCACCGAAAGATTTATGCCAAACAACGAGCTTAAAAAGCTATGTATGCAAAACGATTTGCATATGAGCCAAGCTCAACTAAAGCACCTCGGCACTGATTTCAACTACATCACAATGCAAAAGATGATTGAAGACCTTGAGACCCGTTGCGAAATAGTGACTGGGGCTGAGGTTTTAGCGGTCGATAAAGCGAGTCATACCCTTACCTATAAGAAGGGCGGCAGTGAAGAGAGTGTTCGCGCAGAGAAAATTGTTTTTGCAGTTGGTCGTGTTGGCAGTGGATTTTTCTCGAAATGGTGTCGTGAAAACGGAATATCTCTTCGCAACAACCAGATAGATATCGGAGTTCGTGTTGAGCTACCTTCAATTATATGGGAAGATTTCGCAAAGAAGATATATGAGCCTAAAATTCTATATCGCAGTGAGAAATACGGCGATACCACAAGGATGTTCTGCTTTAATGACCGCGGACATGTCGTTACTGAGAATACAAACGGAATTCTCTCGGTAAATGGTCATTCATATGCAGACGAAACGAAGAAAACTAAAAATACAAACTTCGCCCTCCTCTCAACAATTAGATTTACAGAACCTTTCAAAGAGCCTATTGAATATGCAAGGGATGTTGCAAAGCTCGCAAATCTAATATCCGGCGGCAGCGTTATGGTTCAGACATTTGGCGATCTTATGCGCGGACGCCGAAGCGATGATAGCCGTATCCGCAAATCAACAACAAGACCAACCCTTGACGCAGTGCCTGGTGATCTCTCGCTATGTATGCCTAAACGTCAGCTCGATAATATAATCGAGACTATATATGCCCTTGATAAGATAGCTCCAGGAACAGCAAACAGAGATACCCTGCTTTATGGAATTGAGTGCAAATATTATAGCGCAAGACCAACGATGACTGACTTTGTCCTTGAGAGTTGCGATGAGATTTATGCTGTCGGTGATGGCGCCGGTATCACCCGAAGCCTCTCACAGGCATCCGCAAACGGACTATATGTCGCAGATGAGATACTAAAGAAGATATAAGGTTTATTATAAAAATAGCTATAAAGCTGTGTGAAGAAACTCACGCAGCTTTTTGTTTTGCAAA
>CAYJGN010000083.1:0-4425 GCA_964369635.1 uncultured Oscillospiraceae bacterium | reverse complement strand
GAGACAAAAAGAAAACTCAAATTTTCTCCCCTAAAAAAAAACTTGCGATTTTATCGCTTTTGTAGTAAAAAAAATAAGTTTTTGCTATGAACGATTTTAACGCATGAGGGGAGAAAATGCCAAAGCGTAGTGATCTGAAAAAAATAATGGTAATAGGTTCGGGCCCAATTGTTATAGGCCAAGCTTGTGAGTTCGACTATTCGGGCACACAAGGTATTAAAGCATTGAGGGAAGAGGGCTATGAAGTTGTCTTAGTAAACTCAAATCCTGCAACTATTATGACCGACCCGCAATTAGCGGATAGAACTTATATTGAACCAATAGAACCTGAAACCGTAGCCGCTATTTTACGCAAGGAACGCCCCTGTGCTCTTTTGCCAACTTTAGGCGGTCAAACAGGGCTAAATACGGCTCTATCTCTTGCAAAATCTGGCATTTTAGATGAGCTAGGAGTTGAACTTATAGGCGCTAAAGCCGAAGTTATTGAAAAAGCCGAATCCCGTGAACTTTTTAGGCAAGCAATGGAAAAGATAGGCTTAAAAGTTCCAGCATCGCATATTGCAAGAAGCATGGACGATGTGCGTACAATCATCAAAGAAACAGCTTTTCCACTCATTGTGCGCCCTGCCTTTACACTTGGCGGTGCAGGCGGCGGTATTGCCTATAACCAAGAAGATTTAGAACAAATTGTCGCCGACGGTTTAGCTGCTTCGATGACAAATGAAGTTTTAGTTGAACAATCTGTACTTGGCTGGAAAGAGTACGAAATGGAAGTCATGCGTGACACAGCAGATAATTGCGTTATCGTATGTTCTATTGAAAACGTTGATGCAATGGGCGTGCACACAGGCGACTCCGTCACTGTTGCCCCTGCACAAACGCTTACAGACCGTGAATACCAAAATATGCGTGATGCTTCACTTGCTATCATGCGTGAAATTGGCGTTGAAACGGGCGGTTCAAATGTGCAATTTGGTATCAATCCAGCGAATGGCGATATGATTATCATTGAAATGAACCCACGTGTTTCACGTTCATCTGCTCTTGCTTCAAAGGCAACGGGCTTTCCTATTGCAAAAATAGCTGCAAAGCTCGCTATTGGTTACACCTTAGACGAACTTCGCAACGACATCACAAGAGAAACATCTGCTTCCTTTGAACCTACTATTGACTATTGCGTTGTCAAGCTTCCACGCTTTACCTTTGAAAAATTCCCTGGTGCGGTTGACGAACTCACTACTGCTATGAAGAGTGTGGGCGAAGCAATGAGTATTGGACGTACTTTTAAAGAAGCCTTACAAAAAGGTATGCGTTCGCTAGAAATCAATGCCTTTGGACTTGGTAACGACTTTAGAGCCAAACTTCCTGCTAAAGAAGATTTAATTCCCTTACTCAAAAAACCTTTCTCACGCCGTTTATTTGCTGTACGTCAAGCAATGCTTGCTGGCATGAGCTTAGAAGAAATTTATGAATACAGCGCTATCGACCCTTGGTTCTTGCGCCAAATGCGTGAACTTGTTGACGCTGAAAATGAAATCTGCGATTTTGCACTTGCTAATAGCATGACTGTAGATAATCCAGAAATGGTGGCTACCTTACAAAAAGCAAAAAGACTTGGCTTTTCTGACAGACAGTTAGCAGATATGTGGAAAAGACCAGAGCAAGACATACGTGATTTACGTAAGAAAATCGGCCTTGTGCCTTCTTACTATCTTGTAGATACATGTGCTGCTGAATTTGAAGCCTACACTCCTTACTATTATTCTACTTACGAAAATTCCGCTGTAGAAGCCTATATACCTGACGAAACTGACAAGGTCATCATTCTTGGTGGCGGGCCAAACAGAATTGGTCAAGGCATTGAATTTGATTATTGTTGCTGTCATGCTTCCTTTGCTTTGCAAGATATGAAGGTCACTTCTATCATGGTGAATTCAAATCCTGAAACCGTTTCAACTGACTACGACACTTCAGACAAACTTTATTTTGAACCGCTCACCTTTGAAGATGTGATGCACATTATTGAAAGAGAGCAACCAAAAGGCGTTATCGTGCAATTTGGCGGTCAAACTCCGCTTAATTTAGCTGTTCCACTTCAAAGAGCTGGCGTGCCTATATTAGGAACAAGCCCTGATGCTATCGACAGGGCAGAAGACAGAGAGCGCTTCCAAGCTTTATTGATGAAGTTAGGCCTCAAGCAACCTGAAAACGGCACTGCACTTTCATGCGAAGAAGCAATAAGAGTAGCGCAAGAAATCAACTACCCTATTGTCGTTCGTCCTTCTTATGTTTTAGGTGGCAGAGCAATGCAGGTTTGCTATGCTGATGCTGAACTAGAAGAATATTTTGCCATTCACGTTGGCAAAACAAAACTAGAACACCCTATACTTATTGATAAATTCTTAGAAAATGCTATTGAAGTTGATGTCGATGCTCTTTCTGACGGAACAGACGTGTATGTAGCTGGTGTTATGGAACATATCGAAGAAGCGGGCATACATTCAGGAGACTCTGCTTGTGCGCTTCCTCCTTATTCCTTGTCACAAAACATTATAGACGAAATAGAAAAGCAAACAATTGCACTAGCTAAAGAATTGCGTGTTGTTGGACTTATGAACATTCAATTTGCAATCAAGGAAGATGTTGTTTATATTTTAGAAGTAAATCCAAGAGCTTCAAGAACTGCGCCTTTTGTTTCAAAAGCTACAGGTGTACCGCTTCCACGCCTAGCAACTCAAGTTATGCTTGGTAAAACTTTGAAAGAGATTGACCCTTGGTCGATGAGACGTGGTGGATATGTTGCTGTGAAAGAATCTGTCTTCCCATTCAAGAAATTCCCTGGAGTTGACATCATTCTTGGCCCTGAAATGCGCTCAACTGGCGAAGTTATGGGCATAGCCCCTACCTTTGAAGAAGCATTTATGAAAGGGCAAATTGCAGGCGGACAAGTGTTGCCAAAGTCTGGTAAGGTTTTTATTTCTGTGAACGACAGAGATAAGAGCGAACTCACCGAGTTAGCACAGCTTCTTATTACTGCTGGCTTTGAAATTGTTGCCACAAAAGGAACTGCTGACTTCCTTTCTTCCTACGGCATCAAGTCTACCCCAGTATTAAAAGTATACGAAGGCAGACCAAATATCGTGGATATGATAAAGAATAACGAGATTTC
The DNA here is from genome assembly GCA_964369635.1 of uncultured Oscillospiraceae bacterium. Classification (GTDB taxonomy): domain Bacteria; phylum Bacillota; class Clostridia; order Oscillospirales; family Ruminococcaceae; genus CAYJGN01. The sequence goes on along the minus strand of CAYJGN010000083.1, from coordinate 1,256 downwards.
ACTTGTGGTGAACACAGCAGAGGGCAAGCGCACTGTGACAGATTCAAAGTCTATCAGACAAGCTACTCTTCACTACAGTGTTCCTTATACAACCACCCTCTCTGGCGCAAAAGCCATTGCAAGGGCAATTGTAGCAAAGGAAAATACTGAGATCAGAGTGAAATCAATACAGGAATATTACGAAAGTAAGTAGTTTCCTTTGCTACAAATCTTTAGCGAGCGAAACAATTTCCACGCAAATTGTGAGCGAGGTTTTGTGCACAAAGTGCCAAAACAAATAAAACTAAAGCTAGCAAAGGAAAATACTGAGATCAGAGTGAAATCAATACAGGAATATTACAACTCTTAGTCAATAGAGGTTAATTATATGAAAGCATACTTAGTGCTTGAAGACGGTTTTTATTTAGAAGGGCAATCTTTCACAGGCGAATTTGAAAGCGGCGGTGAAGTTATCTTCAATACAGGCATGACAGGATATCAAGAAATCCTTACTGACCCTTCCTATACAGGGCAAATGGTTTGTATGACCTATCCGCTTATAGGTAACTACGGCATAAACGAAGAAGACATGGAATCTGCACGCATTCATGCTGCGGCGCTTATTGTAAAGGAATGCTGTAAAGAGCCTTCAAATTGGCGTGCTAAAGAAAGTTTACCCGACTTTCTTAAAAGGCATAATGTACCTGGCATTGAGGGTATAGACACGAGAGCCTTGACTGTGCACTTGCGCACATCTGGCGCTTTACGTGGTATTATCTCCACAAAGACTGATAATATAGACGAATTAATCGCAAAGGCAAAAGCACTTCCTTCTATGGAAGGGCAAAACCTTGTTCCGCACGTAGCGCCATCAAAGCCCTATATCTGGAATGGCACAAAGCCTCTTGATGTAGACTTAAATTCTGACGGTTCGCACAAGTGGCAGGGCAATGCTATGCCTAAGGTTGTTGTGTACGACTATGGTATCAAGTGGAATATCTTACGCAATCTCGCTCTACAAGGCATTGACATGCTTATCGTACCTCCTTCATTTTCAGCTGATGACGTAAAAAAATCAGGCGCAGAAGCAGTTTTTCTCTCAAACGGACCTGGCGACCCAGCAACATTAAAAAGTGAAATCGAAACAATAAAAGCACTTAGTGAAAACTATCCTATAGCAGGTATATGCCTTGGTCACCAACTTCTTGGGCACGCCTTAGGTGGCACAACGATGAAGCTCAAATTTGGGCATCATGGCTGTAATCACCCTGTAAAGG
>CAYJGN010000082.1:0-4449 GCA_964369635.1 uncultured Oscillospiraceae bacterium | reverse complement strand
CTCTTCCCATAGCCTCATTAAAATCGACAAGATGGCCGTCAAAATCAGGCCCGTCAACACAGGCAAACTTCGTCTCTCCGCCAACAGTTAGCCTACATCCGCCGCACATTCCAGTACCATCAATCATTATAGGGTTCATCGAAACAACTGTTTTCACATCAAACTCTTTTGTGAGTAGGGATACAAATTTCATCATAATAAGCGGCCCTATCGCTATAACTTCATCATACTGCTCACCGCTCTCGATAAGCGCGCGAAGCTCATCAGTTACAAGCCCCTTTTCACCATAGCTTCCATCATCAGTTCGAATAAAAACCTTAGCTGACGCCGCGTTAAACTCATCTTCTAAAATAACTAAATCTTTATTTCTAAAACCTAAAATAGAGTGCACTTCACAGCCTTGTTCTTTTAGCTTCTTTGCAATAGGGTATGCAATAGCACTGCCAACACCGCCGCCAACAACTGCTACCCTTCGAAGTCCATCAAGATGACTTGCAACACCAAGTGGCCCCACAAGATCACAAACAGCTTCCCCTTCAGGAATACGGTCAAGCTCTAAAGTCCCCGCACCAACAAGCTGATATATTATCGTTATCGTGCCGCCCTCTCGGTCATAGTTGTTGATTGTGAGCGGAATTCTCTCGCTTTTATCGTTTGCACGAATAATAATAAACTGACCAGGCTCTGCTTTTTTAGCAATAAGCGGTGCTTTTATAACCATCCTCGAAACCGTCGGGTTTAAGCTCTCTTTTGAAACTACTGTAAACATCACTACACTCCTTAATAATTCTCAGATAATTATACCTTATAACCGCTCCTTTTGCAATAAAATAGCTTGTCTGTTTTTTAACAAAAGGGCAGTTTTTCTCTCGGACGGCGCGCCCGCGGCGGCGATTTTTCAAATCGCCTTGCCCCTCGTCAAAAAAAGACAGAACCCACAAGGGTTCTGTCTTTTTCGCCGCGGGCGCCCCCGCAAAATTCTACCTAATCTCTAAAAAACATATAGTTATCAGCGATATCAACAGCTATCAATAGCTATTTAACAAACTTCTCTCTAAATATCTAATATTTCACCATCTATCGATATAGTCACAACCTGCCAAGGAATAAACTTCAGAGATTTTTTAAGCGCATTTATCGCAGCATTTTCAATCCCACCGCAACAAGGCACCTCCATTCTCACCACCGTCAAACTCTTAATATCATTCGCCTTTAAAATAGCTGTCAACTTATCGGTATAATCCCCTTCATCGAGCTTCGGGCACCCTATCAAAACTATCCGTCCCTTTAAAAATTCATCGTGAAAATTTCCATATGCAAATGCCGAACAATCTGCCGCAACAAGCAGCTTTGCACCATCAAAGTACGGCGCATTTTCAGGCACAAGCTTAATCTGCACCGGCCATTGATTAAGCCGACTAATAGCGCCACCCATATTCATAGCAGCTACCTCATCTCTTTTGCGCTCAATAGTTTTTGCATTTTTACCAGGGCACCCTGCAAACTCAAATTTCTTTTCCTCAACCGACTTATTTTCTTTTCCCATACTACTCTCCTCCTCATAGGCAAAATCTATCGCATCAACAGGACAAACAGGCAAACATCTGCCAAGCCCATCGCAAAAACTCTCCTCAACGACCCTCGCCTTGCCATCAATAACCTTAATAGCGCTCTGCTGACATGCATTCTCACAAAGTCCGCACCCTATGCATCTATCTTCATCTATTTTAATAACCTTCTTGCCCATCTAAATTAATCCTCCGTTTATTAACAGTCTCTTGACTATTTTATAGATATTATACTATACTAAAACTATCAAATCCGTTGCAATTGCAACGAAATGAGGTTTTCATGGAAAAATATTTTAAGATGCTAAAATCAAATCCGCTTTTTTATAATATACCACCCGAAGAATATAGCTCTCTCCTCTTCGCACTATCCGCCAAAGGAAAAAAATTCTATAAGAGCGAGTATATAATAAACGAGGGCGACCCTATAAATTCTGTAGGTATTGTTATTTCAGGAAATATATTAATCGAAAAGAATGATTATAGCGGCTACCGCACGATTATCGGCGAAGCTCGCCCCTCTGAGCTATTCGCTGAGGTGTTTGCCTGCTCAAATATAAAAACAAGTCCTGTATCAATAACCGCTGCCGAGGATAGCGAAATCCTTTTTATCAATTTCAATGATTTTCTTCGTGGCAACCAAAATGGCAACCTATATTACAATACAATTATCTTAAATATGTTAAAAATCGTTTCCGATAAAGCGCTATATCTAAACCAAAGACTCGATATAATCTCAAAGCGAAAGATGCGGGACAGAATACTAACCTACCTAAACTACATCTCAAACGGTCGCACAAAATTTGATATACCACTCAATCGAGAAGAGCTCGCCCAGTTTTTATCAACCGACCGCAGTGCCCTCTCAAAAGAGTTATCTAAAATGCAAAAAGATGGGCTAATTACCTATCGCAAAAATAAATTCGAACTGCTTTAATTATTTCACAAAAAAACTGAAAAACCTTTGTAAACACTTAATTAATATGCTATATTAAAAATATAATCAAATCTATCTTTTATAAAGGAGCAAATTATGGAGAGAAACAGCTGTTATACCTATTTCGCAATTAGAGGCGACTTCAAACACGAAGATATAACTAAGCGGCTAAATTTAACCCCATGTGATTCTTGGAATACAGGTGATTTAAGTAGGTTTCATCCTCCCGAAAAAGAGCGTCGATATACCTTTTCTCGTTGGAAGTATGGTATCTGCAATGATTATGATATAGATATTCCAAATATGATGAGAAAAACTATAAAAGATTTAATTCCAAAAAAAGCTGAGCTTTTAAAAATTAGGGAAGATTATGATGCTGGTTTATACTTAGTAGTTGTCCCGGAAATCTATGTTCCAAAAGATGATAACGACACGGATTATGAGCCCCACCCTGTTATCACCCCAAGCCGAGATATCATCGAATTTCTATATGAAACAAAAACTGAACTTGATATCGATTATTATATCCGCACCTACTAAAAACCCACAAAAAAGCTGTGAATTTTTGAACTAACAACAAAAATTCACAGCTTTTTAAATTGCATATATTACATATATTTTTTCAAAAACCCTATTAAAGCGATATTATCCCTTAAATATGTTTCATAGTTGGGAATAGCAGAACATCTCTAATCGATGCGCTGTTTGTAAGCAGCATGCAAAGCCTGTCTATTCCAAATCCGATACCACCGGTCGGCGGCATACCGTATTTGAGTGCGTTGATAAAGTCCTCATCCATGTCCGATGCCTCATCGTCACCCTGCTTTTTAAGCTCAACCTGTCTTGCAAATCTCTCCTGCTGATCTATTGGGTCATTAAGCTCCGAGAATGCATTCGCATACTCACGTCCCCCGATAAACAGCTCAAAACGCTCGGTATATTCCTCATTACCCGCCTGCTTTTTCGCAAGAGGTGAAATTTCAACAGGATGTCCTGTTATAAATGTTGGGTTTACAAGAAGCTCCTCACAGAACTCCTCAAAGAATAGGTTTAGAATATCGCCTTTCATATGGCGCGCTTCAAAGTGAACACCCTTCTCTTTTGCAACCGCTCTCGCCTCTTCAACCGATTTTATATCGTCGAAATCAACGCCGGTCTGCTCTTTAACCATATCTTTCATCGATATAACCTTAAACGGACTCTCAAGGTCGATATCAAGCTCACCGTATTTTATTTTACCAGTGCCGACAACTTTAAGCGCAACCGAGCGAATTAAATCCTCGCAAAGTTGCATCATACCGTTCATATCTGTATACGCTTCGTATAATTCAAGCAAAGTAAACTCAGGGTTATGACGAACAGAAATTCCCTCGTTTCTAAAAACTCTGCCAATCTCATAAACCTTGTCAAATCCGCCGACTATAAGCCTCTTTAGGTGAAGCTCTAGCGCAATTCTAAGATATAAATCCATATCGAGAGCGTTGTGATGGGTTGTGAATGGTCTTGCAGTTGCACCACCTGCAACAGTATGCAGAACAGGGGTTTCAACCTCTAAGAATCCCGCATCGCCAAGATAGTTTCTTATCTCACGAATAATCTGCGAGCGCTTTATAAAGGTATCTTTAACATCAGGATTTGTCATCAAATCAACGTATCTCTGGCGGTATCTCATATCGGTATCGCGAAGCCCGTGAAACTTCTCAGGTAGTGGCAGTAGTGACTTCGATAGTAGCTTCAAGCTGCTCGCATGAATAGATATCTCCCCGCGTCTTGTTCTGAAAACTTCGCCCTCAACGCCAATTATATCGCCAATATCCCAGTTTGACATCGAAGCAAAAAACTCTTCTCCAAGCTCATCCTGTTTTAAGTAAATTTGAATACGACCTGAGGCATCTGCAAGGTCGAGAAAGTTCGCTTTACCCATATCTCTCCAAGCCATAATTC
>CAYJGN010000081.1:0-4503 GCA_964369635.1 uncultured Oscillospiraceae bacterium | reverse complement strand
TAGTTTTGAATAATCTCCGTACAGAATGGAGATTAATCGGCATCTGCCGGCTATGACGGCAGGCCATATAAATAATTGTTAGCGTGATTTTTCAGGCTATCCCCTCTTTCCCCCAAATAGCTTTTTCTTCATCTCTTTTATCGGCAGACCTGTTGCCGCAAGCAAAAAGACAAGCGATAATCCGGTTAAAGCCCCGCGAAAAAAATCGTGAATCTCAAAATACCTACCTGTAAGCTGCAGTGTCACGAAAGATAATATAGCAGCGGTAAAAGCAAATTTCTTTTTCATAATATCTAATCCTTCAAATAAAAATATATCGGCTTCCGATACATATAGTATATCGGTCGCCGATATATTTGTCAATAGTTTTTTTATCTACCGAGAAGAAAAGTTACCACAACGCTACTCAGTAGAAATGCAGTGAAGTCGGCGGAGAGAGAGCAGACAAGGGTATTTCTTATGTTTTTTACCTTTATACTGCCATAGTAGAGCGCTATCGTATAGAATGTTGTTTCGCTGCTACCCATAAGTACCGAGGCAACTCTTCCGATAAAGCCATCGGGATGGTTATCCTTTAAGAGCTCTGTAAAAATAGCAGTAGCACCACTGCCTGAAACAGGGCGCAGAACAGCGAGTGGGATAACCTCGCCTGGAAGTCCAACGCTCTCGGATAGCGGTGATAGGTGATAAATTAGCACATCTAAAATTCCCGATGCTGAAAAGCAGGATACCGCCGTTAGAAGTCCCACGATAGTGGGTATTATTTTAACTGCAGTTTTCATCCCTTCAGATGCCCCTTTTGCAAAGCAGTCGAATACCGCGACCCCTTTGAAAAATCCGAAGAGAAGAATTGATGATATGAGTACAGGGATTATATAGTCGGTCATCGCTCTTTATGCAAAACCTTTGCAAGTATGAGCCCGACGGATACCGAGCAGAGGGAAACGAGTAACACTGCCGGTATTATCTCAAAGGGGTTTTCACTCCCACTTTGAAGACGGAGAAGTCCTATTGTTGTCGGGACGAGCTGTATTGATGCGGTATTCATCACTACAAATAAAATCATATTTTTAGTAGCAGTGCCTTTGTGCGGATTTTTCTTATCCATCTCCTCCATTGCCGCAAGACCGAGCGGAGTTGCGGCACCGCCAAGCCCTAAGAGGTTCGCTATAACATTCATGGAAATCGCCTTTATCTCTTCGCTTCCTCGCTTCATACCCTTAAAAATAAGAAGCAGAAATGGCTCTATGGTTTTTGAGAGAAGGGTTGTTAGACCTGAAACTTTAGCTATCTCCATTATGCCGCCCCAGAGAATGATGCCGCCGCCAATAGTTATCATAAGCTCTAAAGCAGTTGCCGCTGTTCCGATTAGCGCATTTGAAACCGCCCCCATAGTTCCAAGAAAGGAGGCGGAGATAACAGATATAACGATCATAAGCAAAAACAATAGGTTCAAAAAAATCACCTCCATATAATATAGTGGCAGTCCACCTATCTATATATATGAGAGGGATTTTAATTTTATTTAAATAAAATATCTAAATCGAGTTTTTTATCAGAAACTTTTATGGCTATTCCAAGTTTCACCGAAAAATAAAAAGCAAAGATAAATAGCGGGAAGAAGATAAAGGTAAGGCCCCAAAATAGCAAAAAAAGCAAAATATTTAAAAGAAGCATAAATCCATCTGCTCGAAGCAATGCAAATGCTCTTTTGCTTGAAGCACGAATACCGTTATAGCTTTGCATCGTTGAAAGGTAAGCTGTTGTTATAAACATGCTGATAAACAAAGCAATAGCGACAAATGAAACAGCTGCAAGTATTAGTCCCGCTATAGCCGATATAAAGGCAGCCGCCGCCATCTCGCTATTTGGATTTAATACGTTATTTTCAATACTCGTTTCAAATAAAAAAAATGTTGTTCTTATAAGCAGAAAATATATACCTGCTAATATTATGATATTCGTGATTATAAGCAGAATGGCATTTTTATATTTGCTTTTATCTCGAAAGCAACAGAAGAAGGAGGTGAAATCATCGTGCTGTCCATCTGCTGTTTTTGCAGACCAGTTGATTATCCCATAAAATATAGGAGCCACAACAAAAAGATATACAATCGCCAGTATCGCTATAATCGTTATCTCAAACTGCGAGACGATACCAAATATATTGTTTATATAAAATTTTGAATAGATTATCCCTCTATCGACAAGCATCTCTGCCGTTTCAAGAATAACCGCCGATAGAGACAATACCGCAACAACTATGAAAAAGATAAAAAATGTATGCGGTAGTTTATCTTTGAGTGCTCTTTTCGCATTTAGCCCAAGCGTCTTATCAAGATTCATATTGCCTACTCTTCATCTAAATTATTTTGATAGTCTTCCTCATGATTATAAAATCCAAGATCGGTCACCCCATCTGGAATATATCCCCAAAACTCGGCTATCTCTTCCCTTTGCCAAAGCATCGGAGTTATGTTTAACGTATATCCTCGACCGTTACCAACTACAAATTTATTGCTATACTCTCCTTCTGAGAAGGGCACGAACATCGCCATTAAATTCAGCATAACACCGCCGTGGGAGATAATTGCCGCCGAAGTTTTTCCGTTTTTTAGCATATAATCGACAACCGAGCGAAACCCATCTGCGCACCGTGTTACAAATTCACTCGTCACCTCGCCGCCCGGTGGGTCCTCGGTCATATTGGATTTAATCCATTTTTCAAATCTTGGGTCTTTTGTAAGCTCTGCCATACCCTTGTTTTCAAAATCGCCAAAATCATACTCACGAAGTCCCGGCACAACTATTATCTCGTTATCGGGGTAAATTAGCTCTGCCGTCTGCTGCGCTCTTGTCATTGGGCTTGAAAAAAGAGCCTCTATATATGGGTAGTCATAATTACTCACAAAATGCTCTATCTGCTCTATACCCTCTGCCGCGAGCGGGTAGTCGGTGACACCAGCATATAGTCCGTCGATATTTGCCTGTGTTCTTCCATGTCTTATAAGATGTATTTTTAAACTTCTCATATTTCCTCCTATTTATAATATCAAGTTACTCATTTGCTTTAATATCTTGTTTTCAACGGCTTTTCAACAGCCTTTCAACATCAAAAGCCGATACCAATGCAAGGAATACTTATAATTTGTACATTACTATAACGATATTTTTATACAAAGTCACAATTTTTTCAAAAAGTCGTTTTAAGTCGAAATTAATAGTTTACAAAGAGTAATATTTGTAATATAATTTTGTCTATACCGTTAAAAATAAGGGGGGATAAAAAAATGGCTTCCGACTTTTCGCGCATGCTTACTCATCTTCGCAAAGAGAGAAAGCTCAGCCAAAAATATGTTGCAAGTGAACTTAATATTTCACAAGCTCTTCTTTCTCACTACGAAAAAGGAATACGCGAATGCGGACTCGATTTTTTAAAGCGCGCAAGCATCTTCTATGGCGTTACAACCGACTATCTCCTCTGCCTCTCACCTGATAAGCAAGGAACTGTTCTCACTGCTGAAGAGATTCCAACTGAGGGGAACAAACAGAGCGGCAGCGGTGGTGCTGTTGCTGTTTTATCGAAGAAACTTATTTCAAATTCAGTATCTATCGTTATTGATTTAGCTTCAAAAACTAAGAGCAGTGCTGTTTTAAGCGCTGTTGTGAACTATTTGTTTTTATCAGTATATCATATTTTCAGAATTCTTTACAGTACAAATTCAAAAAACTCACAACAACTTTTTTCTGTTGAAAAAGAAACGGCAAACCTTAAAACCAACGCCGCAAAGCTCATTGAAGAGAGCAATGCGATGATCGCACTAAAAGAGGTTAGCTCAAATAAATCAAATCCCGAGGCGCTTGGAAGCCTCACCCTTACGACCGAGAGCATTTCAACTGATTATCCAGATATCTCTCCATCGCTATTTAACCTTATAAAAAATGCTGAAAATATCGTTGAAAAGAAATAATCTACCCTTTGTATAACTTGTTTTTTATCAGCATTTTATGCCTTGTCCTCGCCGCCCCCGTGCATGCGGGCAAATGGCTAATTTATATAAAATCAAAAGACCGAGGAAATAACTCCCGGTCTTTTTTTGTTTTCTGCTATTCTCATCTTCAAGATGATTTAAGCCATCATCGCACCTCTACTAATGTCCATGGCTTCGGTGAGCTCAACTGCAATATTTTGCAGTGCATCCACCATAACCTCTTCTGCGGTTTTCACCTCTGTGTAGTCTGCAATTTTCTTATAAAAGTCGTACAGGTAATCGTCCATAACCAGTGTCGTCTTGCTCATTGTTTTTCACTCCTTTAAAACAAATATCACGAATATTCCGTTTATATCCCCATTATAATGTTTTTTTCACAAAGTGCAACAGCTTTGACAAAACCTCCCACTAATCGACAAAATGTTATTTTTTTCGCAGTGATCTTTACCCAAAAAAGCATCCTCCTTCCCCGGTTTTATTAAACTTTAGCTTTATTATACATCTAAGCTTA
>CAYJGN010000080.1:0-4526 GCA_964369635.1 uncultured Oscillospiraceae bacterium | reverse complement strand
TTCATACAGTTGTTTTACCATATGTCTAACAAATTGGGTGCAGTTCATCAAAATAAAACTTTTTAATTATACTAAAACTGCAAAATTAACAGAAGATTTAAATTTTAAAATCCGCTATTCCTCCGCATCAAATTGGCTGTTGTATAGCTCATAGTAGAAACCTTTTTGAGCTAAAAGCTCCTTATGATTTCCCTGCTCTATGATATCGCCATCTTTTATAACGAGAATAATGTCTGCGTTTTTGATAGTCGATAGCCTGTGCGCTATAACAAAGCTTGTTCGTCCTTTCATAACAGCATCCATAGCGCGTTGGATAAGGGTTTCGGTCCTTGTATCAACAGAGCTTGTTGCCTCATCTAAAATCATAATCTCGCTATCTGAGAGAAGGGCGCGAGCAATAGTTATAAGCTGCTTTTGTCCCCCTGAAATATTGCTTGCCTCTTCATTTAAAACAAAGTTATAGCCCTTTGGTAGTGCTTTTATAAATGATGCAGCAGATGCATCTTTCGCCGCTTTGAAAACCTCTTCGTCGGTGGCATCGGGTTTTCCGTATCTAATATTTTCCATGATGGTATCGTTATAAAGCCAGGTATCTTGAAGCACCATTCCGAATTTTCGGCGAAGGTCTTGTCGCTTAAAATCAGTTATGTTATGGCCATCAAGATAGATAGCACCGCTATCGAGTTCGTGGAAATGCATCATAAGTTTTACAAGGGTTGTCTTTCCAGCACCTGTTGGGCCAACAATAGCCACCTTTTGCCCTGCTTTTATATCGCTTGAAAAGTTGCTTATAACTGTTTTATCCGCCTCATAGCTAAAGCGAACATTTTCAAAACGGATATTTCCTTTTATATCGCAGTCGGCGGTATTTTTACAAGCTAAATCATCATTCTCTTCCTCTTCTGCCAAAAACTTAAAAACTCTCTCGGAGGCTGCAGCTGTTTGCATAACCATAGTTGAGATGTTAGCGAGCTGGGTTATTGGCATCATAAAGTTTCGAATATACTGCATAAAAGCGCCAATAGCGCCGATAGTCATAAGGCCACCAGCTGCAAAAATAGAGCCTAAAATGCAGATGATAACATATCCCATATTCGAGACAAAGCCCATAGCCGGCTGCATAAGTCCCGATAAAAAGTTTGCCCTCCAACTGCTTTTATAGAGCATATCGTTTATCTCTTCAAACTCTTCAAGGGTACGCTCTTGCATATTAAAAACTTTAATGACAGATTGCCCCGAAAACGACTCTTCGATTTTGCCATTGACAGCGCCTAAGTTCTCCTGGCTTGCAACAAAATATCGCTGCCCTCGCTTAACTATCTTCGAGACGATAAAATATGCAAGAGGGAGGATAAGAAGGGTTATAAGGGTTAGCGGAGTGCTTATCGTGAGCATCATAACTGCAACGCCTATAATCGTTGTAACGCTTGATATAAGCTGCGATGCTGATTGGTTGAGGCTCTGCTCGAGAATATCAACGTCATTAGTTATGCGAGATAGAGTATCTCCATAAGGCACTTTATGAAAATAGGATATCGGAAGTTTGTTTATCTTTTGAATTAGCGCGGTTCGCATATTCTGCGAGACGTTTGCCGAAACGCCTGCCATAATATAGCCTTGAATAAAGCTAAATAGCAGACTGAGCAGATAAAGGCCAAGAAGAGTTATTGCGATGGTTGCAATAAACTGAAAGTTAATGCCCATGCCGCCAGTTACCGATCTTGCAACTCCATTGACAAGCTCATCTGTGATAAGCGCTAAAACTCGCGGGGAGATTATTGCGAAAGCTGCGGAAAAAATAGAGAAGATAACCATAAGGGCAAGGGCTATTTTATAGGGAGTGAGGTATTTTAAAAGCTTTAGCATACTGCCCTTAAAATCGCGCGCTTTGCCCTCGTTTTCTTCGAGCTCAACATTGATTTTATTTTTATCAGCCATCAATATCACCCCCAAGCGCATTCTGGCTCTCTGCGATCTCACGGTATTCAGGGCAGGAGAGGAGCAGTTCATCATGCTTTCCTGCGGCTATTATCCGCCCTTCATCTATAACAAAAATTTTATCAGCATCCTTTATTGTTGAGATTCGCTGTGCAACTATTATAACTGTTTTGTCATAAAGATTTTCTTTTATCGCATAGCGAAGCTTCGCGTCTGTTTTAAAATCAAGGGCGGAAAAGCTATCGTCAAAGATGAATATATTTGCATCTTTGGCAAGGGCGCGAGCGATAGAAATTCGTTGCTTTTGCCCCCCGGAAAGATTAGCGCCACCTTGCGAGAGGTTCATCATAGCTCCTGCGCTATCGCTTAAAACAAAATCAGCCGATTGAGATAAATTTAGGATATAAGAGAGCTCATCATCTTGTATATCCGCTTTCCCAAACTCGATGTTTGAGCGAATATTGCCAGAGAAAAGGGTGCTTTTTTGGGCAACGAACCCAATGCTATCGCGAAGGGTTTTAAGGTCTTTATCAACGAGCGAAATGCCGTCTATTGTTATACTGCCGCCAGTCGCATCAAAATACCTTGGGATTAGGTTTATAATAGTTGATTTACCACTGCCAGTAGCGCCGATAAATGCTGTTGTCTCGCCGGGGTTTGCTTTAAATGAAATATTTTGCAAAACATACTCATCGCTACCTGGGTATTTAAAGGAGACATCGCAAAACTCTAAAGTACCACGGATTTTGCTGTTATCACCGTTTTTCTCATATGATATTGTCGGTATTGTATCCATTATTTCGCCAATTCTCTTTGCAGAAATAGCAGCTCTTGGTACTAAGATGAAGATAGCCGCAATCATCAAAAATGCCATAATTATCGACATAGCATATTGCGAGAAGGCAAGCAGGGTTCCAACCTGCATACTGGAAGCATCTATAAAATCTGCTCCGAAATAGAAGATCGCAAGGGTTGTTGTATTCATAATAAACATCATAATCGGAAATAGAAAAGCTATAATGCGATTTATAAAGCGAACGGTATTGGTGAGCTCTTTGTTTGCTTTGTGGAAACGATCTTCTTCTTGGGTTTCGTTTGAAAAGGCTCGAACAACCATCATACCGCCAAGGCTCTCTCTGGAAATTCGGTTTAGTTTATCAAAAAGCCCCTGGCGTGCAGAAAATTTTGGAAGTGCCACAACAAGAACAAAAGCCGCAATTAAAATAATAGAGATAACTGCAAATATTAATATAAGGCTTAAACTGCTACCTGTGGCGATTGCCATAACCATACCGCCGATAAAAAGGATAGGGGCATAGCAGATAAGTCGAAATCCAACAGACAGAAACTGCTGAAGCTGGGTTATATCATTAGTTGAGCGGGTTATAAGCGATGAAATACCAAACTCACCCATCTCAGCTCCCTCAAATGAAAGCACCTTTTTGAAAACATCGCGACGCATCTTTTTTGCGACAACTGCTGAGAGTTTTGAGATAAGAAAAGAAACGGTAGTTGAAACGGTTGTTCCAAGCAATGCAACGGCGAGCATAATGCCACCGAAAAGATAGATATAGCTCTGGCCCTTATCTATTAGATTAACTCCGAGCTCGATATAGAACATCTCAGTATAGGAAATTGAAATGTTACTGAAAACAGCGGGGTCGGTAGCGGCTGCAATTTCTATATAGCTTGTAAGGTCTCGCTCTTTTGCCGCGGGGTATAGGGTCGAGGGATTTAGAGTATCATCAACGCTTCCAATATCCGCCAAAAAGAGGGTTGCAGAGTAGCATGCTTTGTTATAAATAGAGATGGCTTCTTTAGTTGTATCAATTTGCCTGTAAATACTGCCATCAGTTGAATAGACGGCCTCAAAGTCTGCCCTCTCTTCATCGCTCATAAACGAAACGATTAAGTCGTAACCATCAGCTGATAACTCGCTTGGTAATTCTTCATCAATTCCACTGCCCATTATACCAATATCGACTATATTGCTCATGATGGTTGGCAGGGCTAAATCGCAAAATCCCTGGACAAGCAAAAGTGCGACTATCGCCAAAACGCAGAGTGCTGACGGTTTTAAATATCTGCCTAAAATTTTCATATAAATATATTGCCTTTCACTCGGTGAGATTGAGTTTTTCCATTAAATGTACAATAAAATATTTTACTGCAAAGACCAAAAAAAGTCAAATAAAAGCTGTAAAATTAAGGTGAAATTAAGGGTTGATATATTATTGGTAAAATTTTTTGAAAATAGTTGATGTTGCTGATTTAAAATGATAAAATATAGTTAAGTTATATTATTTTATTTTGGAGGGGAAATATGAAAGATTATCTGGCGGTAATGGAGTATGAGGGGAGCATAAGTGTTTGCTTTTATATCGAGAATGAAAAACCGTTTGCTATCGGCGAGAAGATGAATGAAATAAACGAAGAAGCTTATATGAACGGTTATAACTGGGAGATGTTTTTCAACTATTATCTTGAAAAATATGAGCCCGATATACTCGAGGAGATGGAAGCAGACCCTGAGGCTGGAATGTATGTAGCTTATTATAACGATACCCCTGAGAACAAAGAAAGAGCGG
>CAYJGN010000079.1:0-4627 GCA_964369635.1 uncultured Oscillospiraceae bacterium | reverse complement strand
GAACGAGCGGGAAAATAATCCAAAAACTTTAGTGCGACAATATTGCAAGAGGACATGGCTTTCCATGTCCGTCAAATACATGCAAACTTTGCGGTCACGGCAAGCCGTGACCCTACACCATAACAGGTGAATTTTTCGTAGTTTAGATAGCGGAGATTATTTATAAAATCTGATAAAAGGACAAGTTAAATGGACGATAAGATGAGAGCGTTGATGAAGGCGAGAATTGAAAGCGAGGCTATGTGCGCAGGACCTATAAAAAACAAAGATTTAGTCTGCAAAGATTGCGAATTCGTCTTTGACGATACCGAGAGGTTTGGAAACGTTTCTATCTGTTTAATGTATGAAGCCAAACCAAGTAATGTATTAACTGGAGGAAAGTGTGATAGATATGAAAAAGAATACAAACAAAATAATAGGAAATAAATATATTTATATAGTTTTAGCGGTCTCGATACTACTTGTAAGCTGTCAGGCAAACTATGACCCGAGCTATGAAGAGGTAGTTGCGTCAAATGATGAGCTTACCTTGAAGGTATCAGAGCTCGAGCAGACGATATCAGAGGCGGAGAGCGAGATAAATGATCTTGAAAGTCGCTTGAGTGAAGCCGGTACAAATGGTGAGGGAACTGAATATATCCCGGAAGAGATGATTTACGGAAACTTCGAGGGTGAATTCACAGCGACGGTAAACGAAGTTATCGAGTCGTATGTTGAAGTGGCAGGATATTTGCCTGTTTCGGTTATGCCTTTTCAAGATATGCCATATATAATCTATCTCTCAACCGATATAATAGATGAGCTTGAAGATGGCGAGACTTACCGATTTGTTATTGATAACGCGCGCGGTGGTGTTCCCAAAGTTGCGTATGAACTTAATGATGAAGAGGCAATAATATCAAGTTATTATAGCAATGTTCGAATGATTATGGTGTCTTCGTTTAGAGAACCTACGGAAGATGAACTCGGTGTTTCGCAAGCTAAACTTCAGTTTGTTGCGGACGAATAAAAAGGAGAACTATGAGCGGAAAGATAATTTTAAATTTAGCGATAAGCCTTGATGGGTATATCGCCGATGAAAAAGGCGGATACGACTGGATTGTCGGTCATAACGACCACTCAACCGATACCGGTGAGAGTTTTGACTTCGAGAGCTTTCTCGATGGTATAGATGTTGTCCTTATGGGGAGCGCTTGTTATAGCCAAGAGATGCACAAGCCCTATCTTGGAAGCAAAAAGATATACGTAGCAACCTCAAAAGAGGGGATGAGCGAAGAGGGCGTTTCATTTATAGGGGGCGATTTAATAGCACCAATAATGAAAGAGGTTAAAGAGGGCAAAAACGTCTATCTCTTTGGCGGCGGAGTTGTTATAGATCCGTTTATTAAAAAAGATTTAATAGATGAGTATATAATCGGGATAATACCGGTAATACTCGGCGGCGGCAGAAGGCTGTTTTTAGAGGATAATCCCAAAATACAGCTAAAACTCGTAAGTCAAAGCTCAGACGATGGAGTTGTTATGCTAAAATATTTAAGGCGATAATAAGAAAAATGTGCCTTTTGGCACATTAACAAATAATAAAACTTTGCTATAATCAATATAAGCAAAAGAAAAAAAAATTATAGGGAGGTTATTTATGAAAAAAATATTAGCAGCATTATTAGTTATGAGTATTGCGTTTGCAGTTGTAGCTTGCGGTGGTGGGGAGTCGAACTCTCTTTCGGGCGAGTGGAGCGGCACCGACTCAAATGGAACAGCGATAACCATCAACTTCAAAAATGATGGAACACTGACTTTTGACAATGAATTTTTCAGCGAGTCAGCTGGTAGTTACGAAATAATCGAGGGCGCAGATGCCGATATGGGCGTTGTGGACCTTGATATTGAGCTTTGGGATGTGGTTAAAACTTATGATTTCGTTATAGACGGCGACTCAATTATGCTAACAGCTACTGATGGAATGTCGGTTGATTTTGATTTATCAAAATAGTCTGACGATGAAAGTGTTTTGTTATTATTAAAAATAAATAATGATAATGCATAATTAAAAGATGGTATGAGATAATCTCATACCATCTTTTTAGTTTTAAAAATCGAGGGATAAAGCTAAGATAGAGTATCTTTAATATCCTCATAATAGACAACTCTATTTCTGCCATTGTTTTTCGCATAGTAGAGAGCGGCGTCGGCGCGGCCTATAAATCTCTCAGGGGTCTCGCTATCAGATGCAATTTCGGTATTTATACCAATACTAACAGTAACCGGGTCACCGTTATCATTTTGCATAAGCCCGAGCTTTGAAACAGACTGAACTATTCTATGCTGAATACTATCTGAACCACTGCAATCCGACCCGAACAGCAATACAACAAACTCCTCACCACCAAATCGGTAAACACAGTCGCCATGTCGGTGGAGAGATTTTTTTATAGCAGAAGCTATCTGCTTAAGGCAATTATCTCCTTCTATATGGCCAAAGCGATCGTTATAATTCTTAAAGAAATCAACGTCAATCATCAATGCGGTTATCGGCTCTTTTAAACTAACTGATCTGTGCCATCCAAGGTTTAGTGCCGCATTGAAGGCATTTCTATTTAAAACACCGGTTAGGGAATCGGTTTTCGATGAAACCTCAAGCTGCATATTAAGTTGCTCGAGCTTAATATTAGCGCGCTTTAAGGTCAAATTCGTCTCGTTAATCTCTTTTTGCTGGCAAAAACTGCGGACTCTCGCACTGTGCAGAGCTGTGGTGCAGGGGATAAACATGCAAAATAGCAGAAGATTATTTAGGACAAGCCCTACCTTTTCGTTCATGGTAATCTCAGTTGTGAGAAAACATAAAACAGTATGGATAGCGAGGGAGACTGTTATAATCGTCCAAAGAGCGGTTAGGCTAAAGTTTACCATCGTCACAACGAAAAACATCATAGCTATAAACATTGTGTTTGTAGTAGTGCCGTATTGAAGTTCGATAAAACCTGTTGCTAAACTAATTACGATGATAGATACGATAAAAATAATATCAGTTGCATACGCTCTATGTTTATCTACTCGCTTTCTGCTTTTGCTGAAAATAAAAGTAAAGAGAGCGCCTAAAGTAAAAGTAGAAATATAAATATAGAAATAGTCGAGAGTGAGGATATCTGCGCCAAAGCGAATCGACTGAAAAACTATAAAAAATGCTTGGGCTGCTGCGAGTATGATAGCAAATGGGAAGAATATTGATAAATTGCGGTCACGACAGTTAATAATATACTCTTCTCGCAAAGCATCAGGTATTCTGTTAATATTAAGTTTCATAAATCACCTACTGAATATAATGAATAGATTATAACATACAACTAATAGATATTCAATATCGAATGAGAGATAAGGGGAAAATAGGGCAATAAAGCAATAAATTATTAAATATGGTAACTTAAAATGGGTATTATGTAACCCTCAAAATTGAAAATAAACTTTAGATATGTTAAAATAAAGAGAAAGCTGTATAGATAATTCGAAAGGATTAGTTATTAAACTATGATAAGCTAAATATATTTAGAGTAGGGGTGTTATTATGCGAAGAAAAGACAGGGCACTAACAGAAGAGAGGGCATACGAAATTTTGGATAACTGCGACTATGGGACTTTAGCACTTTCGGTTGACAATAAGCCTTATGCCGTTCCGCTAAACTTTGTCCGCGAGGGGAAATTTCTTTATTTTCATAGCGCAAAGGCGGGAAAAAAGTCTGAGATTATAAAGGAAAATGCGGCAGTTTCTATTTCGTTTGTCGAGTATAGCGAAATTAATCCGCAAAAACTAACCACCCATTACCGATCCGTTTCGGTTGAGGGTATTGCGAGTGCGGTTTCAGATAAAGATGAAAAGGTGCATGCGCTGAAAGCTATCTGCCACAGGTTTGCGCCAATTAGCGAAAGCGTTATAAATACCGCGATAGCGAAAAATCTTTCAGCTACTGCGATTTATAAAATTGAAATTATAAATATTGCGGCAAAGGCGAGCGAAAAGAAGTAAAGTAGAAAGAAGATGGAGAAAAATTATGGCACATTATACCTGCCCAAAATGCAACAATTCAAACTATGAACAGGGACAGTTTCAGGCGACAGGCGGAACCTTTTCAAAGCTATTCGATGTTCAAAACCAGAAATTTATCACAATAAGCTGCACAAATTGCGGCTATACCGAAATTTTCAAGCGGAAAAGTGGAACTGCTGGGAATGTGCTCGACTTCTTTGTCGGCGGTTAATTAAACAGACGAAAAGCTTATACAGCGAAGAGCGCCAGAAAAGCAAAATCAAAAAACCAGCCTTTTGGGCTGGTTTTTTAGCGATTGATGCGCAAGACAAATAATTGAAATTCGCCGTTTGCTCGCATGCCTGATAAGTGGCGAGGGCAAGGCATAATATAAATTAGGGATGTAGGGCATCCTTGCCCTACGCCATAAGATAAAGCTATAAATAAACGTAGCGAAGCGGAGATTATTTATAATATCTGTATATGCCACGCGTCGTGTGGCATAGCGTATTTCAAATAACCGGGCACCTGTTCTAAATCTGTGATTTAGGAAACAGGTCGTGTTATTTATATTTTGCGGTGTTCTGGGTTTCCGTAAATCTTTCA
>CAYJGN010000078.1:0-4719 GCA_964369635.1 uncultured Oscillospiraceae bacterium | reverse complement strand
TTACAAAATAGATACCTATAACCCATGTTCACAAAACCGAGAAAGGTGGTAGCGACAGGTTTTCACTAGGAGGGCGTTGTTTTGTCGTCCACTTAAGTGCCGCAACGTTGTAGCGGTTAGCCAAGGGCACTAGCGCTGTGGTGCATCGCAACCGAGTAGAAAATCCGAGCACACCTTTTTTCGGAAGAGGAGGAGCGACGAAATGATGCAAGCGCTGATTTTTATAATTTTTACAAAAAAGTCATCGTGAACTAAATGCAGTCCGCGACGACCTGCGTTTGGGTTGCAAAATAGATAGCAATTGCCCACAGGTATAAAAAATGCCCTCTAGCACAAAGCTAAAGGGCAAATTTATCTGCAGCGACACACTGCTGGTACGCCTGATGCGATTCGAACGCACGACCTTCAGAGTCGGAGTCTGACACTCTATCCAGCTGAGCTACAGGCGCATTTATAATTGGTTTTCTGCTTTTGAAAAGTGTTTGCGGGGGGATTTTTGTTCGCTTTTATGCTACGGTTAATATAATACCATAATTTCTTTGGAAAATCAAAATTATTTCCTTGAAAAAGTAAGAGGTCTGACCTATAATGGTATAGAGGTGAGATTTATGGATAGCTATAAAATCGAACGGGTTGATTTAAAGACGCTTTGCGAGCGTGGCGTCTTAAACTACATAGGCTCAATGGATCTTTCGGTTTCGAGTAAGATGCCAAGGGAAGAGGAGCTTGCAAAAATCTTAGGCGTCTCTCGGATAACTCTTCGAGAGGCTTTGAACACCCTTGAAAATCGAGGGATTATTTTTCGACGACATGGCAAGGGGACTTTTGTGAATACCCATTCTTTTGGAATAAAAGTGCCGCTAAACCCAGGGCTTAATTTCTTTGCGATGATAAGGGAGCGCAACTACACTCCGCATGCAGAGCATATTTTTTTTGGGAAAGTGGCGGCGCCTAAAGAGGTGGCGCGTGCATTTGGAATTTTGGAGGGAGCAGATGTTTATCTCTGTAAAAAGCTTTTTTGGGCGGATAAAATTCCCTGTGCATTTATTGAAGATTATCTCGATATCTCTTTGTTTGGGGAGGAGTTTGGTGAGGGAATTGAGGAGAGCAGTGAGAATATATTTCAATATATATTTGAAAACAGTAAGATAAAAATCGAGGGAGACCGCATTGAAATAGATACTATTTTGTCTAATTCCTTTGTAGACCTTGATGTTTTTTCGAAAAATGGAAATCCAACCCCGATGCTACTGCTTCGAGGGGTTAATTACGACGAGAGTGGCGAAGTGGTTATGTTTACAAATGAATATATAAACACCGAAATAATAAAGTACAGCCAGACGAGAAAAAGAGAGATTGATTATTAGATTTATAATGGTAACCAATTCTTCTTTTCAAAAGCGCTAAAGGACAAAAAGCTCACTTATTTATGTGGGCTTTTTTTATGTCATCTTTTAGGTTTCTCTCTCATTAAAATTTTTTTTGAAAGCCTTTTATGCTGTAACCGTCAGGTGTTTTAACACAGATTATTGTGAAGAGGTGAAAAGAAGGGCGCGAAGGATTTGTACTGTCGAGTTGCCTGCAACCGCAGCGAACGCACCCCGGTGCGTTCGGTCGAATTTCATTCGACCACGGCGAATTCTAAAATTCGCCGCTGCGGGGCCGCTGCACCCCCGTGCGTTACTCTCGTCCATTCGCTGCTGCTCTATAATTCCTCTGCAAAACTTGCAAAACCTCGATACTGTGATAGAGACCGTTGCCCACAACAAAGTACCGCTAAAACTATATTAGAAGAACTTATAAAAATAAGAAAAGCCTTATGCGTAAATATCACATAAGGCTTTTCTAATTATCGGCAGATATTAAAAGTTGTGAATTTAAACTCAAAGTTATTTGTTTAATCAGTCGAGTTTAATGTTTTCATATTAACTACCCTCGAGGGCCGTATTGGTTAAGATGCAAGACAAACGAAGTATCGATATAAGTAATTCTTGTGTCGCTTGCAAACACAGCCTCCAAACTCGGCATATTAAGCAGAACCGAAATATCATGAAGGTTCATATTATCCTCAATTCTCAAATCAGTTAGGTTAGCAAGGTTTTGTAGCGGCGAGAGGTCGCTAAAATGATTGCTATCAACGTCTAACATTCGAAGCTCGACAAGTGAGGATAATGGGGATAGGTCGCTTATATTGTTGTTGTAAATTGTAAGCTCTTGTAAATCTACCATCTGAGATATGCTTTGCATATCTGCAAAACTATTGCTGTTATTACTTCCCAAGTTGAGCACAGTTAAGTTATCAAGGGAAAGTAAAGGCGAAGCATCACTTACCATATTGTGGTCTAAAATCAAAGTGTGTAGCTTATCAAGCCCTATAAGTGGAGTTAAGTCGCTGATTTCATTAGTCATAAGGTTTATAATCTCAAGGGAACTAAGCGGAGCGAGTGCTGAAATATCAGAGATCTGATTATTTCCGATATAAAGTTCAGATAGGTTGGTGCAATAAGCTAAGTCATCAAGGGTTTTTATCCCGCCCTGACTGCTTGAAACGCTATAATGAACATAAGAAGGAAGTCCGTCCCACAGGCTGTCACCGAGAATTACGAGTTTTTCAATTAGCTCCATATGCTCTTTGTGGATTTCGCCAACAGGAACGCTCAAAAATTCTGAAATAAGTCTCTCCATTTCAGCGTCTACAAATACTATAGGCTCTGAGTTTTCGTCAATCTCAAGGTTGCCATAAATACCGCCGCCTGTGTTTTTCTCGAAAACAAGAGAGATATATCTATCATCCATATATTCATGGTCGATATAATGTATGCTAACATTTACAATATCACCTTCGGGATTCATCTTGATATCATACCCTGCATAGAAGCCACGCATATCAAATCCACTCTCCAAAGTGGTGCTGTGCCCATCGAATATCCAGTCGCCATTACCTTGTATTGTAAGTGAGAGGGCACCATCAGAATCAGTGGTAGTCATCTGAACATAGGTGCTCTCGGGGGTCATCTCGCCAAAATATGTTGAGTAGATAGTGAAATTTGAAGCTATCCACTGTTGTTCCACTCCGTCGTTTGTAAGTAGATTTTGCGAGAGAAGATGGCGAGCTTCATCGTCTAAGCCGTAGAGAACGCCGTTTTCATAAGGGTTCTCATTATCGTTAGATACAAGAGCCGCCTCGTCTTGGTAGTAGATATAAAGTGGCTCATTTGAACTGCTTCCCTCGCCATCGGGATAGAAAACTGCTTCTCGATACATCGAATTCGATCCCTCGATAAAGGCGTAGCCGTCGCCAAGGAAGTTTTCGCCAGAAAAATAGATATGAACACCGCTCTGACGATAACTTACTTCCATAGTACCATCAGGGCCGTATAAAGTGGTGCTCATAAGCTCCTCTTCATCTATTGAAGCATCATCCATCATATTATCATCAGAGTCATCTTGCATATTCTGTGAGCTCTGTGAAGGGTCTGTATCTGAATCAATTGGTGCCTCGTTATTGCTGCACCCAGCAAATAAAAGCACAGCTATGGTTAATAACAGCGCGATAACTATCTTTTTCATATTAGCATCCTTTTTTATATATTTTTTTAAGTGTTACATAGATGAGGGTAAAAGTCAAGTATGTAGTAGGGAAAATTATGTAAAATATTTAGAAGATGAAGAAATATAATCAAAGAATTTAATCTATTAAAAAATGATGACAAAATTAATATAATTGGCAGATACTACCATACCAAGCTTTATTTTAAAATCTGTCATATAAACTCCTGTATTTTTGTTTCATTTCATTATATAATAGAAGAAAAATAAACAGGAGGTAAATTTATGGAGATTTATGCGCATAGAGGATACAGTGGGAACTACCCTGAAAATACCATGCTTGCTTTTGAAAAAGCAGTTGAGGTCGGAGTTTTTGGAATAGAGCTTGATGTCCAATTGTCAAAAGATGGCGTGCCGTTTATTATCCACGATGAAACCCTTGAGAGGACAACTAATGGAGTGGGATTTGTTAAAGACCATACGGCGGCAGAACTTTTGGAGTTGTCAATAAATTCTATATATAATAAGGAAAGAAGTTTAAAGATACCGACATTCGAAGAGTATCTTGATTATATAAAGGATAAAAATGTCGTAACGAACATCGAACTAAAAACTTCGGTTTTTTATTACCCGGGAATTGAGAAGGCGGTCATTGAACTTGTGCAAAAGTATGATTTGTGCGATATGGTGAACTACTCGTCGTTTAATCACGAAACTCTACAGAGAGTAAAAGAAATAGATAAAAACTGCAAAACAGGGTTTCTGGTTGTTTCAAATATAATTGATGTGGAATGCTATCTTTCGAGAAATGATGCATACAGCCTAAATGCGGTTTACACCTACTACCTTGATAAAAGCAATGTTGCCCGTTTGCATGATAAAGGAATCAAAGCATTTGCGTGGACGGTGAATAGCTTGGAAGAAATGAGTGTTTTAGCCGAAAATGGGGTCGATGTTGTAATTACAAACTATCCAGAACTGCTATCAGAAAAATAAAAGTTTCAAAAAAATAAAAAAACTTCAAAAAAAGTGTTGACATAGGTGGGGTGGTGTGATATTATGATTAAGCCGCTAAACGAGGCGGGCAGAAAAGCCTAAGTCGGAAGGCGGCAAAACGGACCTTGAAAATTGAACAACATTAAGAACAAAAATGCTAGTGAACTTGAAAAT
>CAYJGN010000077.1:0-4892 GCA_964369635.1 uncultured Oscillospiraceae bacterium | reverse complement strand
TTTGCAGTTGCATATGAATCAACGAGTATTCGCACTGTTTTGTCTATGTAGCTCTTATGCAGCTCAAATGATATTTTATTCTGCTCTGCTATAAGTTCATTTAAATACTCAGCCTTCTGGCTTCTTGGCATCTCATCTGGGAGCTCTGCTGCTGCAGTTCCCTCTCGCTTTGAATAGATAAAGGTGAAAAGCTGGCTAAATCGCACCTTCTTCACAACTTCGAGTGTCTGCAAAAACTGCTCTCTGCTCTCACCTGGGAAACCTACGATAATGTCTGAGCTGATTGAAATACCTTCGATTTTCTCTTTTGCGTAATCAATAAGCTCGAGATAGCTCTCAATCGTGTATCCTCTGTTCATCGCCTTTAGGATATCATTGTTTCCCGATTGAAACGGCAGATGAAACTGCCTTGAAACCTTCTCGCAAGAGGCTATCGTATCAATTAGCTCTTTTGTTGCATCTTTTGGGTGGCTTGTCATAAACTTTATCTTAAACTCGCCCTCAATGTCGTTTATCATCCGCAAAAGCTCTGAAAAAGAGACTGGATTTGCAAGCGTTTTTCCATAGGAATTAACATTCTGCCCAAGCAAAGTTATTTCTTTGTACCCCTTAGCTACAAGCTCTTTTATCTCATTTAAAATATCTGCAACCTCTCGGCTCTTCTCACGGCCTCGCACAAGTGGTACAACGCAGTAGGTGCAAAAATTGTTGCAGCCATACATAATGGGGACAAAAGCTTTAAACGCTCCATCTCTATGAACAGGTATCCCCTCATAAATAGCTTTATGGGTCTCCTCATTATCGACAACCTTCTTTTTCTCCGTTAGTATCTGCTCTAAGTTAAGGAGCAGATTATACATACCCTCGGTCCCGAATATAAGGTCTACATATGGGTAGCTTCTAAGAAGCCTGTCCGCTATGTGTTTTTGTTGCGGCATACAGCCACCGATACCAATAATTAAATTCTTATCTTTTTCTTTATAGTGCTTTAGTGCGCCGATATTGCCAAAAACTCTCTCTTCTGCATGCTCTCGCACCGCGCATGTGTTATAGATAATAAGGTCGGCATCTGCCACATCATCGGTAAAACTATATCCAACAGCACCGAGCATCCCTTTTATCTTCTCACCATCTGAAACGTTCTGCTGGCAGCCAAAAGAATGAACAAGCGCCTTTGGTATAACCTCGCCATATCGCTCACGAACAGCCGTTTCAACCCGCTTAATTTGGTTTTCGCTTATCTTCAAAATAATTATATCCTCTCAAAAATCATATATCAAAAATTATACCATAAAGGTATTTTTATTTCAATAGAAGTTAGTCTTTTAGTAGCATCTTTTTAAGATAGATTCCGGTATAGGATTTTTCATTTTCCGAAACCTCTTCAGGCGTTCCCTCAGCAATAATTTTGCCGCCCCTATCGCCTCCTCTGGGACCGAGATCTATAATATGATCTGAAATTTTTATAACATCTAAATTATGCTCTATAACTATAACAGTATTCCCCGCCGCAACAAGCTTATCAAGCACCTCTATTAGCAGATGAACATCGGCAGTATGAAGTCCTGTTGTCGGCTCATCGAGGATATATATCGTTTTCCCTGTGCTCCTCTTTGATAATTCCGTTGCAAGCTTCACCCTCTGCGCCTCACCGCCTGATAGCGTCGTCGCAGACTGACCAAGTTTTATATATGATAGACCAACGTCGATAAGAGTTTTTAGCTTTGATGCTATTCGGGGTATTGCTTCAAAGAAATGATAAGCTTCTTCAACTGTCATCTCCAAAACATCGCTGATATTCTTATCTTTATAGGTGACTTCAAGAGTTTCCCTATTATAACGCTTCCCATGGCACTCTTCGCATGGTACATAAATATCAGGCAAGAAATGCATCTCGATTTTAATAATTCCATCTCCCTCACAGTGCTCACACCTACCACCCTTAACATTAAAGCTAAATCTACCGGCTTTATATCCTTTTGTTTTTGCCGCTTGAGTTTTGGTGAAAAGCTCGCGAATTTCGGTGAAAACACCGGTATAAGTTGCGGGGTTGCTTCGCGGCGTTCTGCCGATTGGCGACTGATTGATATCGATAACTTTATCTAAATGCTCGAGTCCTAAAATCTCTTTGCAATGCCCGCCCTTAGCCTTTGCTCCATTTAAATCATGTGCGAGCTTTTTATATAAAACCTCGTTTATAAGCGAGGATTTACCGCTGCCTGAAAGACCTGTTACCGAGCAGATAACACCGAGCGGTATTTTAACATCAACCTTTTTAAGATTATTTGCAGTCGCTTTTTTAATCTCTAAAAAGTTTCCATTGCCAGCTCTTCGCTCCTTTGGTACTGGGATTTTCCGACGACCACTTAGATACTGCCCAGTTATAGAATTTTTCGCTTTCATAAGCTTATCTGGTGTGCCTGCGAAAACAACCTCACCACCATGTACCCCGGCACCAGGCCCTATATCGACGACGAAATCAGCTTCTGCTATGGTCTCTTCATCATGCTCAACGACAATAAGGGTATTTCCAAGATCACGCAGTTTCTTTAGGGTTTTTATAAGCTTTGCATTATCGTGCTGATGAAGACCGATACTCGGCTCATCGAGGATATACAAAACCCCCATAAGCGAGCTACCTATCTGGGTTGCAAGGCGAATTCGCTGATTTTCACCACCTGATAGCGATGATGAGCTTCTTGAAAGGGTTAGGTAATCAAGGCCAACGCTCTTTAAAAATGATAATCTCTCATCTATCTCTTTTAGTATTGCATGGGCAATAAACTGCTCTTTTTCCGATAGAGATAGATTTTCGATAAACTTCATAAGGTTCACAATGCTAAGGGTAGTTATCTCTGATATGTTTTTATCCCCAACGGTAACTGCCACAATCTCAGGTTTTAGCCTTGCTCCATGGCAATCAGGGCATACAACTTCACTCATGAAATTCTCTATCTCTTCGCGCATCCACTGACTGCTTGTTTCTTTATGACGTCGCTCAAGGTTATTGACTATCCCCTCAAACGGTGCATTATAAACTCCGCTGCCGTATTCGCTCTCACGAGTCACCTTAATCCTCTTTGTTCCTGTTCCATATAAAATAACATCATGTGCTTTCTTCGGCAGATCTTTCCATTTCGTATCAAGTGAGAATTTATATTCCTCCGCAAGTCCCTGGAAATACATCCGCGCGATAGTTGCGCCATCGGTTTTCGACCAGCCTGATGCCTTAATAGCCCCCTCGTTTATAGTAAGATTTTGGTTTGGAACGACAAAATCAGGGTCTACCTCTTTAAATGTGCCAAGACCAACACAGGTAGGACAAGCGCCATATGGATTATTGAATGAAAACATCCGAGGCTCAAGCGCTTCAACTGAAAATCCATGCTCAGGGCATGCATAGTTTTGCGAGAAGAGGATATCCTCGCCATCAGTTACTGCAATTTTTGCAAGACCTCCGCCCTGTGCCACTGCGATTTCGAGCGAGTCGGCAATACGACTCCTCGACTCTTCATTGACAATTAGCCTATCAATAACAATATCTATATTATGCCTTTTGTTCTTTTCAAGTTTTATCTCTTCTGATAATTCATAAATACTTCCATCTATCTGCGCACGGACAAACCCCTGCCGTTTTGCATACTCAAGCTCTTTTTGATGCTCACCTTTTTTCGCTCGAACAACTGGTGCCATAACCATAATTCTGCTACCCTGCGGCAGATCAAGAACGGTATCTACCATATTATCTATCGTCTGCTGGGTTATCTCACGACCACACTCTGGACAATGAGGAATGCCAATTCTTGCATACAAAAGCCTTAGGTAGTCGTAAATCTCTGTAACTGTTCCAACAGTTGAGCGCGGGTTATTTGAAGTTGTTTTCTGGTCTATTGAAATTGCTGGGGATAATCCTTCGATATAATCGACATCGGGTTTCTCCATCTGTCCCAAAAACTGCCTTGCATAAGAGCTTAAACTCTCAACATATCTTCTCTGTCCATCTGCATAAATCGTATCAAACGCAAGAGACGACTTTCCGCTGCCGGAAAGCCCCGTCATTACAACTAATTTATCTCTCGGTATCTCAATGTTTATATTTTTGAGGTTATTCTCGCGCGCCCCTTTAATAATTATCTTGTCTCTCGCCATAATTCCTCCGTTATTTTTTTCCTCTAAGTGCTTCAATTTTATCTCGTAGATATGCCGCCTGCTCAAACTCGAGCAGCGACGCCGCCTTCTTCATCTCTTTAGTTAGCTTATCAATCAACATCTTGCGCTCAGCCGCAGTGAGACGCTTCTTACTTCCCTCGTCAATCTCCTGTTTTGAAATAGTTGCTATCTCACGAATATTCTTTATAATCGTCGTTGGGGTTATTCCATGCTCTTTGTTATAAGCCTCCTGAATACCACGGCGCCTATATGTCTCTTCAATTGCCCTCTCCATCGAGGGTGTAACTTTATCGGCATACATATAAACCTGTCCGTTTTGGTTTCTTGCCGCGCGTCCAATAGTCTGGATTAGCGAAGTTTCGTTTCGCAAAAAACCCTCTTTATCGGCATCAAGAATTATAACAAGCGAAACTTCAGGCAGATCAAGCCCTTCACGAAGCAGATTAATTCCAACGACAACATCTATATTTCCAAGACGCAAATCGCGGACAATTTCTATCCTCTCCATCGTATCGATATCATGGTGCATATAGCTAACCTTTACCCCGACCCCCTCAAGATAGCTCGATAAATCCTCCGCCATCTTTTTGGTAAGGGTTGTTATTAAAACTCTTTCTTTTCGCTCTATACGCTCGTTAACAGCAGATATTATATCATCTATCTGCCCTTCTGTTGGCTTTACAAATATTTCAGGGTCGAGCAGACCCGTCGGTCTTATAACC
>CAYJGN010000076.1:0-5009 GCA_964369635.1 uncultured Oscillospiraceae bacterium | reverse complement strand
GAACAGTCTACTTCGAGCGATATAGTTATTTTTAAAAAGTGAGCAGTCGTGCACGGCGCTCTGGGGTGTGGGGCGAGTGCGCAACGCCCCACGCTTTTGCTACTTTTCGCAGTCGAAAAGTAGATGAAAATAGACGCAGTCTATTGAATGAATAAAAAATTTATAGTTTTAATAGTATCTTTATCAGCAATCGCCTTAAGGCAGTCTTTTTTACTTTTCACTAATCAATTTCATACAATTTAAGTCGCTCATTAGCATCAAACAGATAGCTATACCCTTCAGTCAAAAATGGATACTCTTCAATATAGTAGTCCGAAACAACGATATATTTTATCCCGTACTTCGTTGGTGCATTTTCAGCAGTTGGCGAGTAGTCGTAAATTATCCCGTATTCCGCTGGAATATGTTTAAAGATATCGCCATCCGACAGATAATCATCATAAAAAGCGACCGTCTTATCACCATAGCTCTCACCCTCAGGTAGCGCAAGCTCTGAAATGGGCGATGTCATATTCCCGATTTTATAGTCGTAATCATCCGATATCGGAAGCATCTGAAGATTTACATAGAACCCCACCGAAGTCACCACCGCTGCAACAACAATAACCGGTATTGCAACCTTTTTAATAAACTTCTCGGTACTCTCTTTTGTTATAAGGTAGATCACCGACGCAAACAAAATAGGCGACATCAAACTGAAAAAATACCAGCTGACTGTTCCCGCTCCTGCATCTCGGCTGATGTATATCGCAAATATCAATGCAGAAAAACCGAAATACTCTAATTTAAATCGCGGCGCTATTTTTATATCACGCTTTTTAAAACTTCCCTCAACTCTTATAAACGTTATAAATAGAAATACCACAAAGGCAATTGCCACAAAAACCGTTGCAAGTATCAGCCCTTCAACTTTTATCGGATGTACAAATCCTCTCATGACCGATGCTGAAATTTCATCTGGGTATGGCGCTTTAAAAAGCGAAGTTGCAAGATAAACTCCAAGAGATACTACCGCACAGCCGGCTGCTGTTAGTATAAATCTCAAATTCATTCTTTTGAAAACTATACAGACAAGAGGGATAAAGAGAAATAGATTGCTTATCCGAAGAAGTCCGCAATAGATAATTAGCAGTACTGCCAAAGCAAGCGATATGCGACTTCTGCTCCGCTCGTGGTTTATTATAAGCGCCGTCGCTGAAATCACCGACGCTAAAACCGATATCTCCATCATTGATAAGCTGTTGTAGATGTTTATATAGCTATTTGTCAGAATAAGCAGTATCATTAAAATCGACTGCCAAATTTTTGGTCGAACTGCCGCTATGAAGATTACAAGCGAGATAATGAGCGAGACAAGCGAAAAGATAACTATTGCATTATCCCCCCACTCAAAAAATAGCGCATAAAATCCCCATGCAAAAATCGCTGATAATCCGTGGTTGCCAAAATGCGATATTTCGGCAAAGCTTCCTGGAAATGTTGATGCATAGCCAAAGTCGAACCCGACTTCTGAGAAGGAATAGAGCTCTCTCCATAAAATAAGCTCCTCCACCCGCTCCGGCGGTATTGCAAAGGCATCTATATTAAGAAGAATGCTTTTAATCACAAGAGAAACAAAAGGCGATGCGACTAAAATGACCCAAAAGAGCGCCGTTATAATCATTTTAATTCTGCCTGTTATAAACTCTATAAAGTCTTCTCTTCGCTCGAAACGTACCACTCCGCCCCTCCTTATTGTTTGGCTTTAAAATATCAGTATCCGCCTCAATTATAGAGGTTTTGCGCTTTTCCGATATCCCCCTCGATAATGAGCATAGCAGCTCTGTAGCTGTTATCAAAAATGTCAGCGAGTTCTTTTAGCTCTTTATCGGTAAAATTTGATAGCACCCAATCGGCGAGGTCGTATTCTTTGTTTGGTCGCTCACCAACGCCTATTTTTATTCTCGGAAACTCATCTCCAATATATCCGCAGATAGATAAAATCCCATTGTGTCCACCCGGGCTCCCCTGTCCGCGTATTCTCATCTTGCCTATCGGAAGCGAGATATCATCAAAAACAACTATGATATTTTTGGGCGGTATCTTATAGAACTTCGCCGCTGCATCGACCGAAATACCAGAGCGGTTCATAAACGTCTGCGGTTTCATTATAATTATATCGGTATTGCCGTTTTTATATGTTGCGCAGAGCGCATCAAACTTTTTCTTAAAAGGTGACGCACAAAGCTTATCTGCAATATAATCAACTGCCAAAAAACCCGCGTTATGGCGGGTCTTTGTATATTTTGGTGTGGGGTTACCGAGCCCCACGATTAAAAATCTCTCTTTACTTGAAGAGGATCGAAACAGGTTTGTCAGCATAAATTCTCTCAATCGCTTCGGCGAAAACAGATGCCACCGTAAGCTGGGTTATTTTATCAAGTCTTTTTTCTTTTGGAAGTGGAATAGTATCGAGGAAAACAACTTCAGTTAAAACGCTTGCCGCTATCCTCTCGATGGCCGGAGGTGAGAGCACCGAATGTGTTGCGCAGGCATAAACCTCAGTAGCACCCCTCTCGACAAGTGCTGCCGCCGCGTTGCAAAGGGTTCCAGCAGTATCTATCATATCATCTATCAGTATACATTTTTTACCGACAACGTCCCCTATAACATTCATAACCTTTGAAACGTTTGCACGCGATCTTGTTTTATCAACTATTGCGAGCGGCACCTCAAGGTAGCTTGCAAAGTTTCGAGCTCTTGTTACCGAGCCAAGGTCTGGCGAAACAACAACTAAATCTGGGTTTTCTTTGCCGAACTTATCAAGAAAATAAGGGGCGAGTAGCGGAGCGCCAAGCAGATGGTCAACAGGAATATTGAAAAACCCTTGAATCTGCGCCGCATGCAAGTCCATAGTAAGCACTCTATCAGCTCCGGCAGTACTTATTAAATCAGCAACAAGCTTTGCAGAAATTGGATCGCGCGCCTTTGCTTTTCTGTCCTGTCTTGCATATCCGTAGTATGGAATAACAGCTGTTATCCGTCCAGCAGATGCACGTTTTAGAGCATCAATCATAATAAGCAGCTCCATTAGATGATCATTTACTGGATTGCAGGTAGGCTGTATTACAAAAACATCGCTACCTCTTACCGTCTCACCGACCGAAAGCGAGGTCTCGCCGTCAGCAAATGTCACAACACTGCTCTTTCCGACCGATAATCCTAAATTTGCCGCTATTTTCTGTGCAAGCTTTGGATGAGCGTTACAGCTGAAAATTTTAATGTCCTTACCGTGAATATTCATATATCCCCCTATTATTTTTTATCAAGCTTCGATTTGCGTATTTTAGCTCCAAATCCCTCTTTTATCTGTGAGCGCACTCTACCTATTGCCAGTGCATCATCCGGAACATCTTTATCAACCGTTGTTCCAGCCGCTGTATAAGCGCGTGCTCCGATATTTTTCGGAGAGATTATATTTGTGTTACAGCCGATAAAGCTGTCATCACCTATGTTTGAGCGGTATTTATTTACCCCGTCGTAATTGACAAGGACAACACCGCAACCAAAGTTCACCCGCTTGCCAACATCGCAATCGCCGACATATGTCAGGTGAGCAATAGAGGTTTTATCGCCAATAACCGAATTTTTAACCTCGGTGAAATTCCCAAGTTTAACTCCATCTCCAAGGACAGAATTCGGACGAATTTGAGCGAATGGGCCTACTTTGCACCCGCTTCCTATCTTGCAGTTTTCTGCAACAACGTTATCAAGGGTCGTGTTATCGCCTACAAGAGTATCTGTAAGCTTTGTATTAGCACCTATAATACAACCGCTTCCGATAGAAACATTACCCGTTAAGATGCATCCCGGCAGCACCGTTGTATCAGCGCCGATAGAAACATCGTTTCCGATTAAAATACCATCGGTTGATAAAAACTCTACTCCGTCGTTTAGTAGCCTATCTATATTATTTCTGTTTGCTATTTCATTTAGTCGAAGAAGACCTGCTCTATCGTTTGCCCCCTGTGCAATATTTGGGTTTTCGCTTAAAACCGCTAAAACAGGAGCGCTGTCCCCTCGCAAAATTTCTATCGTATCTGTTAAATAGTATTCACCCTGAGAGTTATTATTTTTTATCCTATCGAGTGCTGATAATAGCTTTTCAGAATTAAATATGTAGCTTCCGCTATTAACTTCGTTTATCTCTTTCTCTTTATCGCTCGCATCCCTCTGCTCGACTATCCCTGTAAAAGCATCGCCGCTGCGCAATATTCTGCCGTAGCCAAAAGGGTTATCAAGTTTCGCTGAGATAACCGTTGCCGCCGCACCCTCTCTATGTCTGCCATAGGCTTCGCTTATCGTTTTATCATCTATAAACGGTGCATCGCCCGAGAGGATTATAACATCTTTACTGGTATCTTTTATAAAATCCGCCGCCTGCATAACCGCGTGACCTGTTCCAAGGCGCTCTTTTTGAGTAATAAATTCAAACGAAACATCGCTATAT
The DNA here is from genome assembly GCA_964369635.1 of uncultured Oscillospiraceae bacterium. Lineage (GTDB taxonomy): Bacteria > Bacillota > Clostridia > Oscillospirales > Ruminococcaceae > CAYJGN01. The sequence continues at coordinate 520 of CAYJGN010000076.1, read as the reverse complement.
TTTGAAAGAGACTCTTCAATCTCCTGTGCTCCCGCTCCAACTATAACTGCAATATCCCGTATTCCGAGCTTTAAAACCGCATCTATGACATAATGGATCATCGGTTTGAAAAGCACTTCTTTTAGAACTTTTGGCCCTTTGCTCTTCATCCGTGTCCCGTCACCTGCCGCTAAAATAACAGCCGCTAAATCTTTCAAACAATTCACCTCTCAAATTTTAAACATTTCTGTACCTATATTATTGCAATTTTTAACAGCTTTTGCAAGAGAAAAGACGCAACTTTTGACATTTCGTTAAAATGTAAAAAAAATAAGCTAATTTATTAAATCTTTGTGGTATTTTACCGCGTTATTTGATATAATAGTCAAAGCTAAGAGAAATCTGTGCAGAAAAAAATATTTTGGAGGAATGTTCATGGCAAAATTCGTATATCTCTTTTCAGAGGGTAACGGAACAATGAAAGAACTTCTCGGCGGTAAAGGTTCAAACCTTGCTGAGATGACAAGTCTCGGTCTTCCTG
>CAYJGN010000075.1:0-5275 GCA_964369635.1 uncultured Oscillospiraceae bacterium | reverse complement strand
GCATAAACGGAGGCAGTACCCCAACACTTGAAATATTTGTGATGATGACGGTACTAATGCTTCTGCCGTCGATAATAGTTATGATGACAAGCTTTGTGCGAATCATCATAATCCTATCATTTACAAGGACAGCCCTTGGTACCCAGCAAGCACCACCCAATATGGTACTTACCGGCATAGCGCTATTTTTAACTCTATTCATTATGAGCCCAGTGATAGATGATATAAATAGAGAGGCATACACCCCATATACCGAAGGAGAGATAACCCAAGAGGTGGCACTCGAGCGAGCGCAGATACCGCTTAAGGAATTTATGCTTCGCCAAACTGAAGTCTCGTCGCTCAATATGTTTATCTCGCTCTCTGAGATAAGTGAGGAGACACAGCCGCAGGATTTGCCGCTAACGGTTATAGTCCCCGCATTTATGACGAGTGAGCTTAAGAGGGGATTTATGGCAGGACTTCTTTTGTTCATACCGTTTTTACTTATAGACTTGATAGTTTCAAGTACCCTTATGTCGATGGGTATGATTATGCTTCCACCAGCTACGATATCGTTACCGTTTAAAGTGCTTTTATTTGTTTCAGTAAACGGGTGGGAACTTCTCTTCTCAGCGATAGCTGCTGGATTTTCATAGAAAACAATTGCTTAGATAGGAGGTGGTTATTATGACGATAGAAGCGATAGGCGATATATTTTATCGGATGTTTTATTTAGCTATTCAGCTCGGCGGCCCGATACTAATAGTTGCTATGGCAATCGGCATGATAATCTCAATTCTCCAAGCGGCAACCCAAATACATGAGCAGACGCTTACCTTTGTTCCAAAACTTGTTGTAATAGGAATTATGCTAATGCTAACAGGTGGCACTATGCTTATAGGTCTTCAGGAATTTTTAGTTGAAATATTCGATTTAATAGCGGGACGATAATATGCTTATTTCAGGATCTGAGGAATTTATCCTCTTCTCGCTAATACTTATGCGAATGTCGGGCGCGACCCTTTTAAACCCAATTTTTCGCAGGCGCTCAGTGCCAACAATGCTGCGGCTTGCGATAGCTGTTACCACCGCAATAGTCGTCTACCCAACAGCTACCCTTGGCGGTGTTGTAGGGGATGGTACGATAACATATGGGCTTCTCCTATTAAAGGAATTTTTTATAGGCTTTATCCTTGGGTTTATATTTGATATATTCGAGATGGTAACCCTTTATGCAGGCCAGATAATGGATATGCAGATGGGACTTGCGATGGCAAGCGTTTATGATGCAGAGCGCGGAAGTCAAGTAGCACTTACCGGTAACGTTATGCAGATATATTTCTTTCTTCTGTTTTTTGCAGTTGATGGTCACCTTGCATTTTTTAGAATTTTCATGACTTCGGGTGATATAGTCCCTTATGCGGGATTTTGGTTCACCCAGCAGACGTGGGATGCAATTATCGTTATATTCTTGCAGTGCATCTCGCTCACAATAAGTCTTGGCTTCCCGATTATAGCATTTATGTTTGTAGTCGAGGTTTCAATAGGCATTTTAATGAAGATAATACCACAAATTAACCTTTTTGTGTTAAGTATACAGCTCCGCGTAATCATAGGAATACTAATGCTTATGATTATATTCTCGCCGATAGGAGATTTCCTTTCGGGACTTGTATCCGATATGATGAATGAGATGGAGTATCTATTAACGACTCTTGGTCGGTAAAAGGAAGGGATACGGATGGCGGCAGATTCAAAGACCGAAAAAGCCACGCCCAAAAAGCGGCGAGACGAACGAAAAGAAGGTAATATTTTTCAAAGTAACGATATCGTTACCGTTACATTTGTCTTTGTCGCATTTTATTCGCTAAGCCTTTTAGCACCAGCCATTGTTTCAACTATATCAGACTTCTTTGTTCGGTTTATCTACCTCTCAAACGATATAGTTGAGCTTACCCCGAGCACTGTAACTTCAGTCGGGTTTGAGTTTGCAAAAGCGGCGGCGCAGATAATACTGCCGTTTGCCCTTATCTGTATGAGCGTTGGGATAGTTATGCATGGGATACAGACGAAATTTCTCTTCACTGCGAAAAACTTCTACCCAAAATTTTCAAGACTATCACCAATGCAGGGAATTAAAAAGATTTTCTCTCTCAAAAACGCAGTTGAGCTTGTAAAAAACCTTATAAAGGTTTCAATACTTGTTATAGTTGTCTACAACATACTTATGGGAATATCATCTCAGGTTGTGAGAACTATGGATATGTCGCTTGAGAGCGGTGTTATTTATGCTTTTGATAGCGTTATAAATCTTATATTCACCGTAACCCTTATCTTCACGGTAATAGCCTTTTTCGATTTTCTCTATCAGCGCTGGGAATATGAGCGCAAAATTAAGATGTCGAAGCAAGAGGTTAAAGAGGAATATAAGCAAACAGAGGGTAATCCTGAGATTAAATCAAAGATAAAAGAGATGCAGAGGGTGCGGGCAAGAAGCCGTATGATTCAGGCAGTTCCCTCAGCAGATGTTATTATAAGAAACCCAACCCACGTAGCAGTTGCTCTAAAATACGATACCGAGAAAAACGGCGCTCCTGTTGTTTTGGCAAAAGGTGTGGACGAGCTTGCAATGAGAATTATTGATGTTGCAAATGAGCATTCTGTTGCAGTAGTCGAAAATATTCCGCTCGCAAGAGCTATATATGCGGCAACCGAAGTAGGCAGAGAGATACCGGCAGAATATTATAGTGCGGTTGCAGAGGTTCTTGTCTATGTTTATAGACTAAATAATAAATTAAGGAGGAGCGATGAAAAGAATTCTTGATAATGCGGTAGCGATTTTCGTAGTTATTGTTGTGCTACTCATAATAATACCTATGAATCCGTTAATGCTTGATATTTTGATTATCATAAATATCGCTATCTCTATGATCATACTGCTTATAAGTATGAACATAAGAGCTCCGCTTGAATTTTCAATATTTCCATCACTCCTTTTGATAACCACCCTATTTAGGCTTGGTATAAACGTATCATCCACCCGAAATATTTTAATAAGGCAAGGTCAGGCAGGTCAGGTTATCCAGTCGTTTGGCGACTTTGTTTTGCAGGGAAATGCAATTGTTGGTTTTATCATCTTCTTTATCATAGTTTTGGTGCAGTTCATTGTTATCACCAAAGGTGCTGAGCGTGTTGCTGAGGTTGCAGCAAGGTTTACGCTCGATGCTATGCCAGGTAAACAGATGGCTATCGACGCCGATTTATCAGCAGGACTTATAACTGAAAAAGAAGCGAGAGACAGACGTTCAACAATTCAGCGCGAAGCCGATTTCTATGGCGCTATGGACGGTGCGACAAAGATTGTCAAGGGTGACGCCATTATGTCTATCATCATAACGGCTATAAACCTTATCGGTGGTGCAGCTATGGGAATGCTGATGCACGGAATGGCTTTTGAAGAGGTTATGACCGTCTATTCAATCGCAACAGTCGGTGACGGACTTGTATCGCAGATTCCGGCGCTTTTAATCTCAACTTCAACAGGTATGATAGTTACAATAGCAGTTTCTGAGGGAAGTTTAAACGAGGATGTTTCAAAGCAGTTTACCGCTCAACCTAATGCGATTATAATGACCGGTGGAATTATAGCGGTGCTAACAGTTATCCCAGGTATGCCAGTTATTCCGCTTGCAGTTATATCATTTCTCTTTATCTTCACAGGCGTTCAGGTTGGAAACAGGATGCGCAAACAGGCGGAAGCTGAGGTTGCAGTTGCAGAGCAGGCAGAGGTAATACGGCCTACAAGTGAAGAGGATTTCTATAAAGATATAAATAACGTCTATACCCTTATAGGTGTTGAGCCTATTGAGATGGAGTTTGGCTATTCGCTAATTCCGCTTGTCGATGAGGGGTCTGGCGGCAAGATGATAAACAGAATTGTTATCTTTAGGCGCCAATATGCCCAGTCGATGGGGTTTGTTATCCCCTCGGTGCGGCTTCGAGATAAATCATCACTTAATACTAATCAGTATGTTGTTAAAGTTAAAGGTGAAGAGGTGGCACGAGGCGAGATTTTAGTTGACCATTATTTGGCACTTGAGCCTCCATCACCCGCAGGTGAAATATCGGGAATTGATACGATAGAGCCAGCTTACGGTATACCGAGTAAATGGATACTACCTGAAAATAAAGAGATGGCAGAGATTTATGGATATACCGTTATCGACCCGTTATCAGTTATGCTAACCCACTTTTCAGAAACTGTTAAAACCCACGCGCATGAGCTTCTATCAAGGCAGGAGGTTGCGCTGCTACTTGAGAATACGAGAAAAGTCTCTCCCGACCTTGTGGCGGAAGTTGTGCCGAATATGATAAGTCAAGGTAATCTGCAAAAGATTCTTGTAAACCTTATAAAAGAGGGTATTCCGATAAAAGATATGGATACCATTCTCGAGAGCATTGCAGACAGCCATAGCAGCGGGCATGATATAATGCTAACTACCGAGAATATAAGAGCGTCGCTCAAACGAACTATTACACGCAAGTTCTGTGAGGGCGGTCAGATGAGGGTTGTAACTATTGATACCGAGCTTGAAAAGGCGCTTGTTGCAAGTATGCATAAGAGCGAGCAGGGTATATACTTGGCCATTGACCCAGAAACTATGCAGAAGATTTTAGTTCAGATAGGGGAGCATCTTAAAAAGTTTAAAGAGCTATCCTCTCAACCAGTTATTTTAACAAGTCAGGTAATACGACCGCATTTATATAAGCTGCTCGAGCAGTTCTACCCAACGGTTTATGTTTTGGCATTTAATGAAATTTCAAACAACGTTTCAATTCAGGCGATAGGCAATATAAATAAAAATTAGAGGAGGGTGAAGAATGCTGACTGAAAGTTCGCAGGGGCTTTGTAAGCTCTCTAATGATGAGCTTTTTATCCTCTATGGAAAAACCAAAAGGCTTGAAGTTAAGCAGGAAATAGCTCTTCGCTATCTCGATACTATAAAAGCGGTGGCGCATCGGATGAAAGGGCTATATCTCTCAACTATGCAGGTTGATGATATTATAAACGAGGGTGTTATAAATCTGATGTCGGCTATTGATAGGTATGATCTATCGGCAAATGTTAAATTCGAGACCTTTTTAAGCAAGAGAATTCGCGGTATGGTTATAGATATCGCAAGAAAACAAGACTGGATACCACGAGGACTTCGCAAAGCATTTAATGATATAAATGAGGCTTCACAAAATTTTTACATAAAAAATGGAAGAGAGCCGACAATTGACGAAATTT
>CAYJGN010000074.1:0-5772 GCA_964369635.1 uncultured Oscillospiraceae bacterium | reverse complement strand
CAGCATGGTAGCGGTTGTCACATCGAAGATTAAAAAGTAGAAGGAGGAAGACAAAAGTGCCGAAAATTAAAACACACAGTGGAGCGAAAAAACGCTTTAAACTGACTAAATCAGGTAAAGTTAAGATGAATCACGCAAACAGACGTCATATCCTAAATAAAAAGACGACTAAGCGTAAAAGAGGGCTTCGTATGCCTGCATATGCAGATGCTTCTAACGTGAAGGCAGTTAAACTGCTAATTCCCTATAAATAAAATAATCGGAGGAGAAAATAAATGGCTCGTGTAAAAGGTGCAATGATGACCAAAAAGAGAAGAAAAAAGGTCATTAAACTTGCAAAAGGTTACTATGGCGCAAAAAGCATTCGCTTTAAGATGGCCAAACAACAGGTGATGAAGAGCGGTAACTACGCTTACATCGGAAGAAAGAATAAAAAGAGAGATTTCCGTAAACTCTGGATAACAAGAATTTCAGCCGGATGTAAAATGAATGGTATGAACTACTCAACATTTATAAACGGACTTAAAAAAGCTGGCATCGACCTAAACAGAAAGATGCTATCTGAAATAGCAATTGCAGATGCAACTGCATTTACAGCGCTTTGCGAAAAAGCAAAAGCCGCACTATAAAGATAAAAACCTTGCGCCCGTCAGCTTAATGTCGGGCGTATTGTCATATAAATGAGAGGTTATTTATGGAGATTTTATCCAAAACAAACCCGAAAATCAAAGAGTATATAAAACTTCGCGATAAGAAAAAATACCGATATGAGAGCGGGTTTTTCGTTATCGAAGGATTGAAATCGGTAGTCGAGGCTTCAGTTTATGGGGAGGTAATATCCCTCTTTTATACCGAGGACGCAGCGCAAAAGAGCGAGATTTCAGCTTTAGTTTGCTCGATCTCTGAGAGCTTTAAAATAAGCTATGAGGTTGCAGAAAAGCTCGCTGATACCAAAGAGTGGCAAGGGGTTTTTGCCGTTTGCAAGATGCCAAAGTTTGATTTTAAACCGAATAGAGATAGCAGAGTATTGCTTTTGCAAAAGCTGCAAGACCCTGGAAATATGGGAACAATTTTGAGGACAGCCGCGGCATTTAATATTGATGCTGTATATCTTTGCTGCTGTGTTGACAATTATTCCCCAAAGGTTGTTCGGAGCAGTGCGGGGGCGATATTTAAAATTCCAACGATAATAGAGGATGAGTTTAGGGCGATAGAGAGCTTCAAAGAGCAAGGAATAGCAGTTTATGGAGCGGCGCTCGGTGATGAGAGCGAAAAGCTTGATAGCTCGATGTTTAGTGGCGGATGTTGCGTTTGTATTGGCAATGAGGGGCAAGGGCTTACCGATGAGATTTTGCAACAGGTGGAAAAAAGAGTTATAATACCTATGGGGAGTGAGAGCGAGTCGCTCAATGCGGCGGTTGCGGCTTCTATATTTCTATGGGAGATGAGAAGATGATTGAATATTATCTCTGGTTAAACGACGCGCTATACCTAAACTACCATAAAAATAAAGAGATTTTAACGAGGTTTATATCACCAAAAGAAATTTATAAAAACAGAGAAACCCTTGCAAAAGAGGAGTTTTTCAAAAAATTGCCGGCTGATATATTTTTAAAGAAAGATATCAGCGAATACCGTGAAGAATATTTCAAATGCGAGAAACTGGGTATTGAAATTATTGCTGCAAATAGCGAGCGATACCCAAAGTATCTGCTTTCATTTGATGACCACCCTATCCTTTTCTATGCAAAAGGCGATATATCCCTTCTAAATGAGGGAAGAAGGGTTTCGATAGTTGGTAGCAGAATGGTTTCGCAGTATGGAAGACGGGCAACAAGGGATATAGCGACCGCTATTTGCATGGCGGGAGCAACTATTGTCAGCGGACTTGCGCTTGGGATTGATAGCATTGCCCAGTCGGTAGCGGTTGGGGAGAAGAGAAAATCTATCTGTATTATGCCAAATGGGTTTAATATCGACTATCCTGCCGATAATGTTTCTCTCAGAGAGGAGATAGCAAAAGGCGGACTTGTTATCTCAGAATTTGCACTGGACAGAAGAGCTGAGAAGTATAATTTCAGAGCTCGAAACAGATTGTTTTCGATGATAGCTGATGATTTAATAGTGACAGAAGCTAGTAAAAAGAGCGGTTCTATAATGAGTGGCACGATTGCGGCAAAAAATAATGCGAATGTTTTTTGTGTCCCATATCCGTTATATGATGAGAGCGGATGCAACGATTTAATAGCAGATGGGGCATATATAATAACCGGTATTGATGAGCTTTTGGATATGCTAAATATTTCAAAAAATGAGCAGAGCGACACTGCTATCCTTGACAACGATACGCAGTTAATATTACAATCGCTTAAAGGGGATATGAAAACACTTGACGAGATAATCGAAGAAACGGCACTTTCGCCGTCAGATGTTTTGATAACCCTCACAACCCTTGAGATGAGTGGAATAGTTAAGAGTATGGAAGATAAATACTATATTTAACAACGAGTTTTTTAAAAGAGAGGATGTTTCTGTGCAGAAATTAGTGATAGTTGAGTCACCGGCAAAAGCAACGACGATAAAAAAATATCTCGGTCGGGGATTTGATGTTATAGCATCTATGGGACATATTAGAGATTTACCAAAATCAACCCTCGGTGTTGATGTTGAGAATAGTTTTGAGCCGAAATATAAAAATATTAAAGGCAAAGAGGCAATAATAAAAGAGCTTAAGGCAAAAGCGAAAAAAGCTGATAAAGTTTACCTCGCAACTGACCCTGACCGCGAAGGAGAAGCAATTTCATTCCATTTAGCAGCACTTTTAGGTCTTGATTTAGAAGATGAAAATAGAGTTACCTTTAATGAAATAACAAAGTCTGGCGTTAAGAGCGGAATGGCGCAGCCCCGTGCTGTTGACAAAGACCTTTTCAATGCGCAACAGGCAAGGCGAATACTCGACAGAATAGTTGGGTATAAGCTATCGCCATTTTTGTGGCGCAAGGTGAAGAGGGGACTGTCCGCTGGTCGTGTGCAGTCGGTTGCTGTTAATATTATCGTTACCCGTGAAGAGGAGATAAGAGCATTTACTCCAACTGAATATTGGAGCATTGAAGCGCTGCTTCTGGGCAATGGCAAGAGCTTTACAGCGAAATTCCACAGCAAAAAAGACGGCAAAAAGATAGATTTAAACAACAAAGAAGAAACAGATGCTATCCTAAAAAGCCTTGAGGGCGCCCAGTTTAAGATAGACAAAATAACCTTTGGTAAGAGGGAAAAACGACCGGCACCACCATTCATAACATCAACTTTGCAGCAAGAGGCGAGCAGGCGGATGTATTTTAATGCTGTGCGCACAATGCGAATAGCGCAGACGCTCTATGAGGGTGTCAAACTCCCATCGGGCGAAACGACAGGTCTTATAACCTATATGAGAACCGATTCTCTTCGTGTTTCACCGGAAGCGCTAAACGGCGCTCGAAGCTATATAGAGAGCACTTTCGGAAGCAAATATCTACCCGAAACACCAAAGTTTTATAGTAAAAAGAAAAATAGTCAAGATGCCCACGAGGCGATAAGACCAACTGATGTTTTTCTAACTCCTGAGAGCATTAAAAGCAGTCTTACCACCGACCAATATAAAGTTTATAGGCTTATTTGGGAGCGTTTTGTTGCAAGCCAGATGGAAAATGCTGTTTTGCAGACGGTGCGAGTTGATATCGGAGCCGCTGATAATCTCTTCAAAGCATCGGGTTATACCGTCCAGTTCGATGGGTTCACAGCTCTCTATGAGGAGAAAAAGGACGAGGAGGACGAGGGAAACACCGCTCTCCCACCGCTCTCGCAGGATGAAATTCTAAAGCTTTTAGATATAAAGGGAAATCAGCATTTCACCCAGCCACCACCACGGTTTACAGAGGCAACCCTTATCCGTCTGCTCGAGGAGAACGGCATCGGCAGACCGTCTACCTATGCGCCGACAATCGGAACTATTATAGCTCGAAACTATGTTGAGCGTGAGGGCAGAGCGCTAAAGCCAACTGCTGCTGGCGAAGTTACAAGCAAGCTGATGGACGATTATTTTGATAGCGTTATCAATATAAAATTCACCGCCGGCATGGAAGAAAACCTCGATAAGATAGAAGAGGGAGCAGTTGACTGGAGAGAGATTTTATCCTCTTTTTATGGCGACTTTATAAAGACCTTTGAGAAAGCAGAGGTTGAAACCGAGGGTAAGAAATTTAAAATACCAGAAGAGGAGACAGATATTATCTGTGAGCTCTGCGGTAAAAATATGATTATAAGACAGGGAAGATTTGGGAAATTCTTAGCATGTCCTGGTTTCCCTGAATGCACAAACACAAAGAAACTTATAGTTGAAGTTTCAGGTAAATGCCCACAGTGCGAGGGCAATTTAGTCGAGAATAAGAGCAAAAAAGGCAAGAAATTTTACGGCTGCAAAAACTATCCAGAATGCAATTTTATGACATGGGATATACCGCAGAAAGAAAACTGCCCTGAGTGCGGTAGTACCCTCTTTAAAAAAGGGTTCCGCGGTGGAGCGGTGAGCTGTCTTAAAGATGGTTGTGGATATACAAAAGAGAAGAAAGTAGCAGAGAAAACTGCCGATTCTAAAACAACTAAAAAACCAGCAACTAAAAAAACAGCAACTAAAAAAACAGCAACAAAAAAGACGACAACTAAAAAAGCGCCGGCAAAGAAAACTACCACTAAAAGCACTTCAACTACAAAAAAAGCGGCAACTAAAAAGGTGAGCGATGATTAATGTTATAGGTGCAGGGCTTGCTGGGTGCGAAGCTGCGCTCGCTATTTCAAGAGAAGGAGTTGCTGTTCGGCTTTTTGAGCAGAAACCGATTCGCAAAAGTGCGGCGCATGAGAGTGATAACTTTGCAGAGCTCGTCTGCTCAAACTCACTAAAGGCAAAAAGGGTGAACTCTGCGGCAGGTCTTTTAAAAGCAGAGATGGAATATCTCGGTTCAGCAGTTGTTGCAGCGGCAAAAAAGCATGAAGTTTCAGCCGGTGGTGCTCTTGCCGTTGATAGGCTTTTGTTCTCGAGTGAGATAACCGAAATGGTTAAAAACGATAGAAATATCGAGGTTGTAAATGGTGAAGTCACAGAGATACCAAGCGGTATAACTATTATTGCAACGGGCCCCCTAACCGATGGAGCTCTTGCAGAGGAGATATCAAATCTCTGCGGTGAAAATCTATCGTTTTACGATGCGGCAGCGCCTATTATAACGGCAGAGTCTGTCGATATGGAGAACGCTTATTTAGCAGCTCGGTATGATAGAGGAGATGCTGATTATATAAACTGTCCGCTAAACAAAGAGGAGTATCTGCATTTTGTGGAGGAGCTCACAAAGGCGGAAACTGTTATACTTAAAGAATTTGAGCGCGGTATGGTATATGAGGGGTGCATGGCGGTTGAAATTCTCGCCAAACGTGGAGTTGATACCCTGCGTTATGGACCGCTAAAGCCGGTAGGTCTTGATGACCCGAAAACAGGCAGATGGCCGTATGCGGTAGTGCAGCTTCGAGCGGAAGACCGAGAAAAAACGCTGTATAACCTTGTTGGATTTCAGACAAATTTGAAGTTTGGCGAGCAAAGAAGAGTGTTTTCGCTTATACCGGCTCTTAAAAATATGGATATTTTAAGATATGGCGTTATGCATAGAAATAGCTTTATAAATTCTCCAGCGCTTCTAAACTCTGATTTATCGCTAAAGACAAATAGCAATATCTTCTTTGCAG
>CAYJGN010000073.1:0-5807 GCA_964369635.1 uncultured Oscillospiraceae bacterium | reverse complement strand
TGCTTCACTCGCAGATTGAGAGCGAAAATAAAGTTTTTGATATATATGATGTAATTGACAGAGTATATAAAAAAATTGTATACCGCCACCCACATGTATTCAGTGCAGCAGAAGGTAGTGATAGCGAAACTGTGCTAAATAATTGGGACAAGCTAAAAAGCGCTGAGAAAGGCGATAAAATGATAAGTGATACTGTGCGAGCAGTTCCAACTTCATTACCAAGTCTTATGAGAGCGCAGAATATTGAAAAAAGGGACAACCTTTGCGGAGATATTTTGTTTTCGACGGCTAATATGGTTAATTTGCTATCGGTTGATGGTGAAGAAGCTCTATATAAAAGTTGTGATGACTTTACAGAGCGATTTATCGAAACTGAAAAGCTAATTATAGAGGAGTTCGGTGGTTTTGAGCAGCTGAATGAAGAATCCTCAAGAAAAATATGGAATAAAACAAAGTAACGGAGGACGAGAAAATGACAAAAACAGATCTAATCGCTTTAGTAGCAGAGAGTGCTACAATCACAAAAAAAGACGCTACAAAAGCTGTAGACGCTATCTTCGACGGAATCGGCGAAGCTCTTAAGAAAGGCGAAAAAGTTCAACTTGTTGGATTTGGAACTTTCAGCGTTAAAGAGCGTGCAGAGAGAGACGGTCTAAACCCAAGAACTATGGAGCCTATCAAAATAGCGGCATCAAAAACTCCTTCTTTCAAAGCTGGTAAAGCTTTAAAAGATATGATAAAATAAGAAAGTTTTTTCAACCGGCTATTGTAGTCGGTTGATTTTTTTGAGGATTATATGAGAATAGATAAATATTTAAAGGTATCAAGACTTATAAAACGCAGAACAGTTGCAAACGATGCATGTGACGCTGGAAAAATATCGGTGAACGGCAAGGTGATTAAAGCAAGTTACGAGGTACGTGTCGGTGACAAAATCGAGATAAGTATCGGAGCAAAGCCGCTTTGTGTTGAAGTTTTAGAGCTCTCAGCGCATGTTTTGAAAAATGATGCTGCGAATATGTATAGAGTTATTTAGCATTAAAAGAGCGTTGTGGTTATAAAGAGGGTCTTGTCTGCATATTATCTACTGAGGTGATTAATATGCAGGAAGATAAAAGAAGTTTTCAAGGGCACAATGTAACGATTGAAGATAGGGAGCGAGTAACTATAACAGGAGCGCTTGATATCGAAAGTTTTGATGATACCCAGATAGTTGTGATAACCGATTATGGCGATTTAACAGTTAAAGGTGATCTGCTAAAGGTTCATAGGTTAAGCGTTGAGACTGGCGATATAACTATTTCAGGTGAGATAGAGTCGCTTGATTATGAAGATAACAATAGAAGAAAAGAGGGCGGTGGAATACTTGGCCGTCTCTTTAGGTAGAGATTTTGGAGCTACTTGTTACTGATCAAATCGTGCAAGGGTTTTATTCAGCTGTCTTTGGGGTGTTTTGTGCTTTCCTCTATTGCGTAGTTTCAGCTATAAGAATTGTCTTTACAAAGAGGGGGTCTTTGCTGTCCTACCTCTTTGATTTTCTATATTGTCTTATAATTTTTATCCTTCTATTTTTATTTGTGAACAACTATTTCGGTGGAGTTCTTCGCGGGTTTATGATTATTATAATAGCATCTGTTTTTCTCCTTTTTTATCTCTGTCTTTTTAAGGGTGTACAGCGCATTATTGAAATTTTACTCACGAGACTTCGGGCAATTGTTCTATCCTGTATTGAAGCTGTTTTTTCGCCGATTTTTCATTTTTTTAATATTTTAATAATAAAAATGACGAAATTTCTCTCAATAATCAAAAAAAATCTTAAAAAAAGGTCAATTCAAAGAAAATTACTATTGAAAAAGAGGCGCAAAGTAGTGTATAATCAAGGTACACATACAAAAAAAGTAGAAAGAAGCAAAAATGGAGAAACTAAAAAGGAAACTAAAAAGAGGAAAAAACATCGTATATAAATTTGCTGTAATTGCCTTTTTGATATACGGTTTGGTTAGTATTGTTTCCTTAAATCTCGATGTCGCTTCAAAAGAGCAGGAGCTTGAAGATTTAAATGAGCAGGTTATGCTTTTAGAACAACAGAATAATGAAGCGCTACTTCAGTCGGAACTTGAAGAGAATAACGATTATATTGAAAAAGTTGCGCGCGAAAAACTCGGATACGCATATCCTAATGAACGGATATATGTTGATATTTCAGGCAGTTAATTTTAAGGGGGACAAATTTTTTTGGATCAGGTATCTATAGGAACAATTGTTGAGGGCAAAATCACGGGAATTACTAAATTCGGAGCTTTTTTAGAATTTGGTGGAAAAAGCGGTATGGTGCATATCTCAGAGGTTGCAGCAACATACGTTAAAGAAATAAGCGACCATCTAAAAATCGGAGATATCGTCAAAGCGAAGATACTCTCTATTTCTGAAGATGGTAAAATTAGCTTATCGATTAAGCGCGCTACGGTCATAACGAATGAAGGAAAAAGCGAGAGGGCGCCGTCAGCACCAAAAGTGCATGTTTGGCAACCAAAGCCAACTGCTTCAGGAGATCTTTCATTTGAAGATATGATGAAGAAGTTCCAGCAGAATAGCGAAGAGAGAATGTCGGATATCAAAAGAGGTATTGAAGCAAAACGCGGTTCAGGTCCTCGTAAAAGATAACAAAAAGGACGGATAATTTTTCCGTCCATTTTTACGAAAATTAACTAAATTTATTTACATTTCGTTAATAGTAATAAGCTCTATCATATGGTAAAATGAAGATACAGAGATACCCATTTTACTAAGGGAGTTGATTTGATGAAGGTAAAATTCACAGCTAAAAAGATGGAACTATCAGATGAGTTTAAAGACAAAGTTATGGACAGGCTTGAGAGACTTGAAAAGTTTTTCGATAACGAGGCTGATGCCACGGTTGTTCTCTCAAACTTTAAGAATTTAATTAAAGCGGAGGTAACTGTTCGATACAAAAGCTTCATTTACCGATGTGAGAAAGAAGATTCTGATAAGTTTATAGCGGTTGATGCCGCAGCTGACGTTATAGAGCGCAGAATTGTTAAGAATAAAGATAAACTCATAACAAAACTACGCAGTGGGGCATTTGATAATTCACCGCCAGTTGTTGCAGAAGAGGAACCTGCCGATTTAGTTCGAGTTAAAGAGTTTGATCTGCACCCTATGCATCAAGATGAGGCTATTATGCAACTTGAGCTCATTGGGCATAATTTCTTTGTTTTCCTCGATGTTGAAACAAACGGAATATCTGTTGTATATAAAAGAAATGATGGTGGATATGGAATTCTCCGCCCACAGTATTAATAATATTAGGGGCTGCTCGTGCGGCCCCGCATTTTTAAGTGAGGTTTAATTTGAACTATAATTTAGTCGCAACTTGTATATTCGGTCTTGAGAGCGTTCTTGCCGAAGAAATCCGCAAAATAGGGGCTATGGACGTTGTTGTTGATAACGGACGTGTTTTCTTTAGTGGAGACGATAATCTGCTTGCAACGGCAAATATAACCCTGTCTACGGCTGAAAGGGTGCTTATTGTCGCTGGCAGATTTAACGCTTATACATTCGATGATCTTTTCGAGGGAGTTGCGGCGATTAAATGGGCGGATTATATTGGTATTGATGATGAGTTTCCAGTTAAAGGATATAGCATAAATTCAAAGCTTGCGAGTATTCCAGACTGCCAGAGGATAATGAAAAGAGCAGTCGTGAAACGCCTTGATCGAAGCAATAATAAGTCGATTTTCGAGTAAACAGGTGTAACACTGCCGCTATCTTTCGGCATTCTAAAAGATGAAGCTGTTATTATGATTGATTCAAGCGGCTACCCACTCCATAAGAGGGGATATAGAAAGCAATCGGTAATAGCGCCGATAAAAGAGACCCTTGCAGCAGGGATTATTAGATTATCGAGATTATCTACCAACGGCAGACTATACGACCCGTTTTGCGGCTCTGGAACGCTTTTAATCGAAGGGAGCTATAAAGCGCTTCGTATTGCCCCTGGTATTGCAAGACCGTTTGCAGCTGAGAGATATGGGTTTATTGATAAAAATGCCTTTAAAGAGGCAAAACAAAAGGCATATGCGGCGGTTATTAAGGATAGTGAGTTTTCAGGAGTTGGTTTTGATATAGATCCCGAAGCTATCGACCTATCAATAGCAAATATCAAAAAAGCAGGCGTTGCTGGGAAAATTCGAGTAGAAGAAGGGGATTTTAACGATTTTAAGCTTGATGGTGATGGTGGACTTATCGTCTGTAACCCACCGTATGGCGAGAGGATTTCCGATAAAGAGAGTGCTCGTGAGATTTACAAAAAGATGGGACAAACCTTTGCTCCAAACAGCGGATTTAAATACAGCATTATTTCGTCCGACGAAGAGTTTGAGCAGTATTTTGGCAGAAAAGCCGATAAAAAGAGAAAGCTTTATAACGGTATGATGCGCTGTAATCTCTTTATGTATTTTAAATAATTAATTTATAGATTTGAAAGATTAAAAAGGACGCCGTAAGGCGTCCTTTTTTGCGATTTAATTTTATGTTGCAGAGCCTTGAGTAGCTGGAGTATAAACTCTTGCTGCGAGCTCAGTATTTAGCAGGTAAAGAGCTTTTTTATCATCGCCATATATCTCCATCTTGCAAACAAGGTCAGAAGCGTTTTTCTCCTCTTCTCCTTGCTCGGTTATAAACCAGTTTAGGAATAGCTGTTCTTTAATATCGCCAGTCTCAACAGCAGTTTTGTAGATGTTTGTTATCGAAGCGGTGACAAATTTCTCATGTTCAAGAGAAGCTTTAAGAGGTGCTAATAAGTCATTAAAAACCTTGTCCGGTTTTGCAACTGTCATCAGCTCAACCTTCTCATCGCATTCCAAAAGGAAATCCATAATCATCATTGCATGATCCCGCTCTTCCATCGCCTGAATGCGAAACCAATTTGCAAACCCATCAAGTGTTTCGCTGTCATAAAAGTTTGAGATGTCAAGGTAGAGGTAAGCTGAGTAAAGTTCTTTGTTTACCTGTTCGTTTAGTAATTTTGCTACTTTTGCATCCATAAGAAATGCCTCCTTTATTAGTTAGTTTATGCTAAGTATATAATATTTCTAAACTAAATGCAATAGATTTGATTAAATTTGTCGCAATAAAAAAGGACGCTTTTAAAGCGTCCTTTTAAAATTAATCTTTATTACAGCTACAGCCGCAACTATTGTTGTTTCCTTTTGTTGCCGCCTTGCCGTGTGGGCAACCGATACACTTAGCTCCGCTGCGCTTTTGTTTAATTATATATGCAACTGCACCACCTAAAACAAGCAAGATAACAGCTATAACAATTATATCAGTTCCGTTCAATTAAACCACCGGTTCTTTCTTTAATGCAACACTCTTTTTCTTGCTGCCTTTTATCATAAGGAAACCAACAAGAGCAAACATTGCGCCGACAACTATTAGTCCTGGGATAAATCCTGTTCCAACGCTGCCTGTTGTGATTAGAGTTCCTATCTGATATACAAAGAATGCAACAACATATCCTGCTGATAGCTGATATGCGATAGCTGACCAGAGCCATTTTGCGCTGTTCATCTCGGCATTCATAGCACCTATTGCCGCAAAGCAAGGAGGGGTGTATAGGTTAAACATGAGGTATGCAAGAGCTGCAACCGATGTTATACCCATTATTGAAGCAACTTCAGAAGCACCACCTACAAGCTCAAGTGCGTCTGTGTCGATAAAGTTTGTGATACCGTAAACAACTGCAAGTGTTCCAACAACATTCTCTTTAGCGATAAATCCTGTAA
>CAYJGN010000072.1:0-5841 GCA_964369635.1 uncultured Oscillospiraceae bacterium | reverse complement strand
GTCGGGGGTTCAAGTCCGTCCACCAGCTCCATAAGTTTCAAATCTTTCAAATTGAAGCACAAATCTAAAAATTGCAATGTGAATTGCAATAAATATGGAAGAGTTCCCGAGTGGCCAAAGGGGGCAGACTGTAAATCTGTTGCGTCTCGCTTCGGTGGTTCGAATCCACCCTCTTCCACCAAAAAGCAACTGACCGACGTACCCCGTCGGTCAGTTGCTTTTTGATGCTGAAGAGGGCGATGAGAACAGCACGTTCATCCGCAGATGAAAAAAACAGTCCAGTGGACTGTTTTTTAGTGCGCGGCAGACGAATCCACCCGGATATGGGTTTAGGTAGAGTGGCAAGATATAATATCCCGTCAGTTTTTTTATTTGTGGTTTAAGAGCGCGAGATGAGAACAGCACCTTCATCCGTAGATACAAAAAAACCCGCTATTAAAGCGAGTTTTTTGTTTTTACCAAATTATTGCCGAATTAAGTTAAAAAAGTTATTTTCTATCAACTATTAACCCCAAAATTAATCTCTAATAATCATTTTTCTGCTTCATATATTCTTCCATTTCAATAAGTCTGTGCTTGCCGTCAATTCCTCCAGCTCCAACATAGCTATCTTTGAAATTCCCCGCTGTCACCCTATGGCATGGGATAATATAAGGAATACAGTTCCCCTGCACCACTTCAAGGATACCTCTTAAATCTTCGGTGCCTATCTTTTCACCTAACTGCTCAACTGAAACCGTTTCACCAAAAGGTATGTTTACAACTTCATCAAAAATTCTCTTTTGAAAATCCGAATAATCAGCGCTGTATGGCAAATTAAATTCACGTCTGCTCCCATCAAAATATTCCCAAAGCTCGCGCACTGTTTTCTGCGCTATCGGGTGCGACATTCTCTCTTCACTATTCATGTACAAAAGCTTTGTTCGCTCACTGCTATGCTCTTCTCCTGCATAAATAGCTAAAATGCTTTCATCATTAAATATAACAGTTAGATCTCCATGCGGAGTTGTGAGTTCGTAATTATACATAGAACACCTCTTTTATTTGATACGACAATAACTAATCGTTTTACTAATTATATCAAATAACTTAACGCTTTTATATGTTTTAAACAGAGAAAAAATGCAAAATTGTTTATGCTTTTTGCATAACAACCTTGCATTTAATTCGGTTCTTCATATTAAGCCTATCGCTCGCTATTTTTTTCGGTTTCATCAAAAAAGATAAAATCATCAAGGTCTCCCTCTATTTTAAATCGAGGGTCTGTTTGACGGAGCTTTATCAGCTCATTCTCCGGCTGTAATTTTTTGTTTTCTTCCATTAAATCATCTCCATTTTTTTGCAGTAGCTAAGAAACAGTATATGCAAAAAAATAAAAAAAATTACAGTTTATTTTATCAAAGTTTTTCTATCGCCTCTAAAACAGCCTGCGCTAAAATCTCTTCTCCAAAATCGGTTGGATGGATGCCATCTTCTGATAATTCTTTAGGGTCCGTTCCATTTTCTATATATTCATCAAAAATAGCTCCTATATCAACTGTTACAAAGTTATACTTTTCTGCAACGCCAATAGCAACATCTACATACTCTTTCATCTCCGCAGCATCCTTTGGATTATCTGCTATATCTGAGCTTGCATAATGATCAAAACAAAACGGTAAAACAACTATGGCAGATATACCGCTTTTATGAATTGCATAACAGGTATTTTCTATCCCCTCGTAGTACCTCTGTGGAGTATCAAAAAGGAAATCGTTAGCGCCGAGCGTCATGATGATAAGTTGCGGGTTAAAATCTAAGGCATGGTAGTAAACTCGCTCTATCCAGCCAGTAGCATCTGTTCCACTCCGAGCGCTGTTATAAAATGTTAAACCATCTATCTCACTTCGAAGTCCATCTGCAACAAGCTTAAAATATCCATCTCCAAGATTATTAACATATCCCTCTCCATCAGCTTCGAAATCTTCGTTTGTCTTGCCGCCAGCAGTTATGCTATCTCCAATGCCAACTATTATATCCCCTTCGCTTAGATAGTCATATGTGGGCCCTCTTAAAGATGCGAAGATAAATAACGCAACAGCCATGAGTGCCACTGCACCAATCAATGCAGCTATAATCTTTGCTTTTTGCAAAATAACACCTCTTTGTTTAAAAATTGTTTATAGCTTCTAAAACAGCCTGCGCTAAAATCTCTTCCCCAAAATCGGTTGGGTGAATGCCATCTTCTGATAAATCTTTAGGGTCTGTTCCATTTTCTATATATTCATTAAAAATAGCACCGATATCGACTGCCTCAAAACCATATCCGCTCGAGATAGCGACGGCCTCGTCATAGAACTTTTGCATTTCCTCGAAATCTATCGGCTTTTCAATATGCCCATAATCCTCATAGTGCTCCATTATAAACGGCAAAATCATAACAACACGAACATCATTTTGAAAGAGCGTATCTGAGATAAAACTAAGTCCTCTAATATAGCTTCCGACATTGCTAAATAGAAAGTCGTTCGCTCCAAGCGAAATTATAACGATATTAGGTTCCCAGTTTAAGCACTGGATATTTATCCTGTCAGTCCAATGTTCAGCGGTAATCCCACTACGAGCGCTGTTATAGAATGTTAAGCCGCCTATATTTTCTTGCAGTTCATCCGAAACAATCTTAAAATACCCTTCTCCGAGATTATTAAAATACCCTTCTTCATCAGCCGCGAAATCTTCGTTTGTCTTGCCGCCAGCAGTTATGCTATCCCCAATGCCAACGATTATATCTCCATCATTTAGATAATCATAGGTAGGTCCTCTTAAAGATGTGAAGACAAATATCGCAACAGCCACGAGTGCCACCGCACCAATCAATGCAGCTATAATCTTTGCTTTTTGCAAAATAACACCTCTTTGTTTAAAAATTATCTATAGCTTCTAAAACAGCCTGCACTAAAATCTCTTCTCCAAAATCGGTTGGATGGATGCCATCTTCTGATAAATCCTTAGGGTCTGTTCCGTTTTCTATATATTCATCAAAAATAGCTCCTATATCAACGGTTTCAAAACCATATCCTTCTGAGATTTCAACGACAATATCATAATACTCCTTCATTGATTCAGGCGGTAGCGGATGCTCAACATGACCATAGTCGAGGTAATGCTCCATTATAAACGGCAGAATGACAACAGTATTTACCTCTTCTTTATAAATAGCATCGGTCACATGAAAAAAGCCATCTCTTAACGCTTCTGGCGTATCAAATAAAAAATCATTGACTCCGAGTGTTAAAATTACAAAATCGGGATCATAATTCAAACAGTACGGATAGACAAGCGAAACAAATCCAATGGAGGTTATCCCACTTCGAGCGCTGTTGTAAAAAGTTAGGTCACTTGCCTGCTGCGAAAGAGAGTCGGCTACAAGCTTGAAATACCCATCTCCCAAATCTGCAAGATAACTTGTTTCATCTGCAAAAAAATCATCGTTGCTTTTACCACCAGCAGTTATGCTATCTCCAATTCCTATTATAACATCACCGGACTTTACCCCTCTGCTCCCAAAGAATATAAACCCAACTACTAAGACTATAAAAATAATGGTTAGAGATATAAAAATAAACCTCTTATTTGTTTTCAATAAATCAACTCCGAACTATAACTTTTTAATTGTTTCAAGGACAGCCTGCGCTAAAATTTCTTCGCCTAAATCAGTTGGATGGATACCATCCTCCGATAGCTCACGGGGGTCGGTGCCATTTTCTACATGCTCGCTATAAATAGCTCCGATATCAACTGTTTCAAAATCATATTTTTCAGCTAATTCAAGGGCGATATTCCTATAAGTTAAAACTTCTTCTGCTTCGCGATAACTTAAATCAAATATTTCACGGTAGTATATCATAGCAAATGGAAGAACTACAACTGCATCTACTTCTGATTCACTTATTTCACGCAAGATAGTATCCATCGCTTCGCGATAGAGCGCTGGGTCGCCTATCAGAAAATCATTTGCCCCAAGTGTCATGATAATAAGTGATGGATCAAAATTCAAGGCATACTGCGCTACCTCATCAAACCAATCCATAGCAGTTGTTCCATTTCGAGCGCTGTTATAGAATATTAAATCATCGACTTCCAATTGAAGCCCATCCGAAACAAGCTTAAAATATCCTTCTCCGAGATTATTAAAATACCCTTCTTCATCAACCGCGAAGTCTTCGTTTGTCTTGCCGCCAGCAGTTATGCTATCTCCGATACCAACTATAACATCTCCATCATTTAAAGAAGGATATATTGGAGTGGTTAATATAAAAAAGAGCAATGCAATAATAATAGCTATAAAAACTGTGCAAAGCCCTAAAATTATAAATTTTCCTTTAAACAAAATTATCTCCTTATTATTGATATTTCTACTGTAACATCGCAGTATTAATAACCGCTGTATTATCTTTCACTGCAAAACTTTATGCCTATCAGCTCTCCTCGTTATCTTTTAGATAATGCAAACAGACAGCTTGTCAAAAAACAAACAAGGAGGCTTACAAAGAGAGTTTAAAACCCATCTAAATTCGCTCTTTGAATAGCTCCAAAAATCTTTGCTTTAAAATCTTTATCTCTCTTAACTTCGCTTTTGATATACTCTTTCATCATCTCGCGGTTTGTATGCCCATCAACTGGGCAGTTTGAGCGAACAGGCTCTATTGAGAGCTTCTGCATTGCACGAGCTACCTCCGCTTCTTCTGCTAAGACAAGTGGTCTTATCATCGTTATATCTTTGCGTGAAAGGTAGCTTTTTGGCGAGAAACACCCGATTCGCCCCTCGTTGAAGAGATTTAGGAAAAAGGTCTCAATAGCATCATCTTTATGGTGACCGAGCGCTATTTTATTGCACCCTGCATCTTTTGTTGCATCATGTAGACTGCCTCTGCGCATCCTTGCACATAGCGAGCATGGGTTTTTCTCTTTCCTTATATTAAAGATAATATCATAAATTTCAGTCTTTTTAATTATATAAGGGATATTATATTCATCAAAAAGTTTTTGCACTGGTGAATAATCGGTCTCTTCAAAACCCATATCAATAGTTATTGCACAAACTTCAAATCTCTGCGGCAGAATATCTCGAAGACGGGCAAGTGCCACTGCCAAAACAAGGCTATCTTTACCGCCCGAAACGCCGACGGCAATTTTATCCCCATCGTTTATCAGATTGTATTTTTCATCGGCTTTTCTCGCAAGCCCTAAAATTCTTTGCATATATTAAGTCCTTATCGCTCTTTTATTAGTAGTATAACATGCAAAGCACAAAAATAGCTTTTTAGTATAACAGAGCAAATGGTGTGAAAACAGGAGAAAATAAGAGTATCGTAGTTGTAAATTAAAAAAATGAAAAAAACCTCTTGACTTGAGGCTCTAAAGGTACTATAATAATTTTTGCGTACAAAAGAAATATTGGAGGAAACAGATATGTCAACCTATATGCCGAAATCTACGGATATTAAGCGCAACTGGTATGTAATAAATGCAGAGGGTAAACCGCTTGGAAGAGTAGCTGCTGAAGCTGCTGTGCTACTTCGCGGTAAACATAAACCTATATTTGCACCACATGTTGATTGCGGAGATCATGTAATTATTGTTAATGCTGAGAAAGTTGTTCTTACAGGAAACAAACTTGAGAACAAATACTACCACCGCCACACAGGTTGGGTCGGAGGACTTAAATCAGTTCAGTACAAAACACTTATGGCTAAAAAGCCACAGCTTGCTATGGAGCTTGCTATAAACGGAATGTTGCCGTCAACGGTAATCGGCAGAGATGCGTTTAGAAGACTTCGTGTATACAGAGGTCCTGAGCAC
>CAYJGN010000071.1:0-5938 GCA_964369635.1 uncultured Oscillospiraceae bacterium | reverse complement strand
GTGAAGTGGGGGAAAATCCGGAGATTACTTCAAAGGATTACCTATCACTATCTGGTGCAAATGCACAAAGCACATAAAGTAACAAACACTAAAAACAACAGATAGACAGCCGACCATTATTCCGTAAAAAAGCTGATAAATCGTAAATATGAAAGGAATTAAAACAATGAAAGAACAAACAATTTTTGAAAAAATGGGCGGTAAATATATCAAAGTTGGCGATTATTATGTACCCGATTTCGGACAGTTTGATGAAGATACCGAGCCTGTCGATGACAGACCACTTGGAAAATACGGAATGTTGCGTGAAACCTATCTCAAAGAACATAGAAGTCCTTTGTATAATCATCTGCTACTTAGTGGCAAACTACACTCCCACTTGCGTGATATAAACGAGGAAGCACAAAACTTGCTTGATAGGCTTATCCCCCAATACAAAGCAAGGCAAGGTGTGACCGAAGAACTCAAATCACAAGACCAAATGTTGTGGGTGGGCAAAATGAATAACATTAAGGCACAGATTGAAGAAATTATCTATTTTGAAATAATTTATGTATAATTTGTCTTAATAGTAGAAAGAAAGAGGATTGAGAGTTTCCTCTTTCTTTCTATATCAAATTAAGCAATTTCTGCTTTCTGTATTCAAGTGGTGTGAGATTAAAATGCTCTTTAAAAGCTGATGCAAATTTGCTTTGGCTTAAATATCCTACTGAGTTTGCGATGTCATTTACAGATTGTTTTGTTTGTATCAGCATATCGGCGGCAGTTTCAAGGCGTAGATTTTTAATAAAGGCAGGTAAACTTTCGCCATAAACTGCTTTGAAATATGTCTTTAATGAAGTTTCGCTTATTTTAAAATTAAGTGCGAGTTCTCTTGCTGAATAACTCCTACTTATATCATCGGTTATGATTTTATAACACTGCTTTGCGATGGTGTTTTGAGCAAGAGTGAGATAGGTGTATTTGACTTTTGCAAACTCTATAAAGCCTAATCGGTAAAATAGTTGTGTGGCAAAAATTTTCATTTCGATTATATTATCGCTACCTTTTGCCAAATTCCAAAGCCTGTAAAGCATACCTTTCAAAGGTAGTGGACACGCTGAAATAAAAAAGCGTTGCTCCTCGAAAAAACGCTCTTTTATATGCTCAAAATCTATATCAAAGGTTTCTTTTAGCAGTGAGCTGTTTTCCTGCACTTCCTCTAAGTCAATAAAAAATTCTACTCCATCATAATACTTTTTAGGGTAAGTATGCCCATCTTGTAGCAACTCATCAGTTATGGAAAAATCATTTAACTTTTGGTGGACAAAAGTATTATTGCTAAGGAGCATTTCGCACTGTCCGTTAATGCAATAATTCACTACAAGGAAATTATCCGATACATTTTTCTGTGATAAGTCTAAAAAATCGGGTAGAAATTCACACCTAATTTTATGAAATGAAATAGTCACCCCTTTAAACAGTTCATAAACCTTTATAATAAAATCATCACCGTTATTACTTGGTTTTAAAATAGTATAATTTTGTTCCTCTAAAATCTCATATCGACTATGAATTATTTTATTTGTCATTGCAATCCTGCCTCTCACTTCAAATCGCCCCTGTTTCACTGTGTTTTATAAAAACATTATACAACTTACAAAACTTAGTGTCAATTAACTTTCTGTAAGATAAAAAGCTAAACGGGACTAAAATGTTAAAACGATGTAGAAATTTGCGAGTTAGTCTTGTATAATCAACATCGTTACAGTAACAGTTTTGAAACTGTTATTTTTTAAAAGTCAAAGGTTAGTATTTGCTAACAACAAAATAACTTGGAGGAGAGATTAGAATGAACATTACCCATGATGCGAACAGCAATTTAGCACTTGCAAAGGTCGGAAATGAATACACAGTGAAATCAATTTGTACTGATGACACAGAAATGGAAGATTTTCTATTGACACTTGGGTGCTATGAGGGACAGAAACTCACATTAGTTTCGGTGCTTTCGGAAAACTACATAATCGCAATAGAGTCAGCAAGGTATACCATAAACCAAACACTTGCACAAACAATTTTAATCTAAGGAGGACGAAAAAATGAAAATTGCTTTAGCAGGCAATCCAAACTGCGGTAAGACAACATTGTTTAATGCTCTTACAGGCAAAAATGAAAAAGTAGGAAACTGGGCAGGTGTTACTGTCGAAAAAAGAGAGGGCGAAGTAAAGAAAAGTTTTAACACAAGAAATGAAACTTTCGTTGTTGTAGACTTGCCAGGTGCATACTCTATGTCACCATTTACTTCTGAGGAGAACATAACAAAATCTTATGTTCAAGATGAAAAACCCGATGTTATTATAAACATTGTGGACGCTACAAATATGAGCAGAGCATTGTTTTTTACCACTCAACTTTTAGAAGTTGGTATTCCTGTGGTTATAGCACTTAATAAGAGCGACATCACAACCAAAAAGAAAACTAAAATTGATGCGTCAAAATTAGCAAAACTTTTAGTTTGCCCTGTAATTCCAACAATCGCAACTTCTACATCGAATAATGGTCTTGAAGAACTTCTTAAAACCGTAGTTTCTCAAAAATGCAAAGAACAGACTGCACCATTTGTGCAGGAAAATATAGACATGGCTGACAGAAAATCTGTTACTGATGCTGATAAAAAACGATATAACTTTGCATTAGAAGTTTCTAAACAATCAGAAACAAAGGCTACAAGTGACAAAGCAAAAGCCATTCAAGATAAAGCCGATAAAATTTTAGGCAAGTGGTGGATAGGTATACCATTCTTTGCAGTGGTGATTTATACTGTCTTCTATCTATCTCAAACACTTATCGGACCTTGGATTTACAACCATTTGTTAAATTACATTATGTTCCCACTAAACGGTTTCCTTGAAACAGCACTTGTTGATGCTTCCCCATTCCTAAAAGAGTTTGTAATTAACGGCTTGTGGCGTACATTATTCGCTATTTGCATTTGGACACCACTTATTATGGTGCTATCATTCCTCATTTCACTGCTTGAAGATTGTGGATATATGGCTCGTGTTGCTTTAGTGTTCGACAAACCACTTAGCAAAGTAGGTTTATCAGGTAAATCTCTGCTACCTATGTTCGTTGGAACATCTTGTGCAGTTCCTGCTGTTGTAGCAACAAGAACCATAAGAAATGAAAGAGAAAAAATGGCAACACAAATGCTTATGACTTTCATTCCTTGTCTGCCAAAAATCATTGTAGCAACAGTTTTCTCAAGTGCATTTTTCGGAATTAGTTCGGGCATAACCACTACTATTTACTTCCTTTGTATCGCACTTGTAATGATTGCTGCTTACCTTGTAAAAAGAATTACAGGACAAAGATATGCAAAATCATTCTTCGTTTTAGAGCTTCCAGACTATCAATTTCCAAGCCTAAAAAGAGCAACTATTACTATGCTTCAAAGAAGTAAAGCATTTTTAACTAAAGCAGTAACCCTAATTTTGATTACAAATGCGTTCTTCTATCTATCTTCACAATTCAACTGGCAGTTCCAGCCTGTGGTGGAGGGACTTGAGAACACAAGTATTTTAGCAACAATCGCAAATCCGATAGCGTTTCTTTTAATACCACTTGGATTTGGAACATGGCAACTTGCGGCAGGTTTTCTTGCAGGTACTTTCACAAAAGAAAACACAATACCAGCTTTAGGCGTTGTGTTCGGTGTTTCAAACTTTGTGGAAGCAGGTCAACTATCTCTTGCATCAGGTGGAAACACAGCTGCATTTATGGGACTTACAACAGTTACAGCACTTTCTTATATGCTGTTTATTATCCTAACTCCACCTTGCCTTGCAACTATGGGAGCACTTAGAGCAGAAATGAAAAGCAAAAAATCTTTCTGGGCATCTATCACAACAATGCTTGGCACAGCGTACACAGTAGCGTTCGCTGTTAATCAAATCGGAACTCTTATTACTACTGGAAGCATAGCTGATGGTCTTGTTGTTGGTATAATTCCGATAATAGTTCTTGCAGTGTTATTAGTTAGACTTGTGAAACAGGGAGACAAACTTTCTGAAGAAAGAATGAGTGCCCTGCATACCAAAGCTAAAACCACAACACCTAAAACATCAGTAACAGCTTAGGGGTACACTTATGGTTGATATTATCGTTATATTGCTCATAGTAGTTGTAATCGGTTCGGGCATTTTACACCTTGTAAGGGAAAAGAAAAAAGGTACAAAGTGTATAGGTTGCCCTCACAGCAAAACTTGCAGTAGCCAAAAAAATTGCGAATAAAAAGCATCAAAGGTGGTTGCTTATGGTAGCCACCTTTTCAAAGAAGGAGAATTTATGGACAATATACTTTCAAAAAAGTTTGACACTACGGGGCTACTTAAATTTGTTTTGCCCAGTGTCATTATGATGGTATTCATTTCAATCTACTCAATGAT
Organism: uncultured Oscillospiraceae bacterium; assembly: GCA_964369635.1. Lineage (GTDB taxonomy): Bacteria > Bacillota > Clostridia > Oscillospirales > Ruminococcaceae > CAYJGN01. The sequence continues at coordinate 1,508 of CAYJGN010000071.1, read as the reverse complement.
GGGTAGTATTTTAGCAGGGCAGTATATAGGCGAGTATGCACTTTCAGCAATAAGTATAGTTTTTCCCTTTGTATCATTTGCCCTCGCTGTTGCGATAATGTACACGACAGGTGCAAATGCAATAGTTTCATCGAATTTAGGAGCGAAAGAAAATAAAAAAGCCAAAGAAAACTTTACAGTTATCACGATTTTAGCTTTTATAACAGGTCTTGTTTTCACTGTTATAGCACTATGTTTCACCGAGCAGATAATCACACTTTTAGGTGGTACAGAAAATATTATGCCTTATGCGAAAACATATCTACAAAGCTATGCCTTTGTATTTCCCTTTATGTTTATAGGCATACTTGCAAATTATTTTTTTGTAACTGAGGGCAAGGGGCTTATGGGTATGACTATCGTGATGATTAGTGGTAGCATTAGTATTCTGCTTAATTTTCTTTTAATGGCAGTGTTTAAGCTTGGTATTGTAAGTGCGGCTATTGCTATGGGTGTGGCTTATTTTATTCCCACTTGTGTGTATCTACTTTACTTTTCAAAAAAGAAAAATCGCACCTTGCATTTTGTAACACCGAAGTTACACAAAGGTTTCGTTTTGAATACTTGCACAAATGGCTCATCTGAAATGGTAACAAATCTTGCAATCGCCATTGTGTCGGCGACTATGAATATCATAATGGGAAACATCGCAGGAGAAAGTGGAATTGCTGCTGTAAGTGTAATTGTGCAAGTGCAATTTCTTTTAAACTCAATGTACATCGGCTTTGGTGCAGGGGTCGCTCCTGTGTTTGGATATGCACATGGTGCTGATAATAGAGAGCAGACCAAAAGTGTATTTAGGATTTCGACAAGGCTTGTTGTTATAAGCTCGATAGTTTTAGTAACACTTTGTATGGTGTTTAGGAATGTTGTTGTCAGTGCTTTTATCAGCGATACTACAAGTATAGCTTTTGATTATGCTATAACTGGATTTAGCATTTTTGCTATCGGATATTTATTTGCCGGAATGAACATTTTTTCTTCTGTTTTCTTCACTTCTGTATCAAACGGAAAAATTTCAGCACTGATTTCATTTTTGAGAACATTCTTATTTATTATGGGAATGCTGATGATATTGCCACCAATCTTAGACACCACAGGTGTATGGCTTGCAATTCCAATTGCCGAAGCTTTAGCAGTTATTGTTGCTGTTCTGTTACTTCGCAAATATAGGACAGTTTATCATTATGGAGATGTAAAAAAAGGTGATATCAAAACAGCCATAACAAAAACTGTAGTTTAAAATCACTATCTTTGAAAATAATGGGTTGTGATTATATTGGAAATTAACAGCAGTTACTCATACAAAGAAAGGAATAGAATATGTTGAATAATATATTTAATTAAAGTTTCCATATTCCCAAAAAAATTATATCGCTATGCCCGATTGAGATTTAACAAATTTCAGTCGGGTATTTTTGCGTTCATCGGCAAATTACCACGCTGTCGCTCTCCACCCTCCCGTCCTT
>CAYJGN010000070.1:0-6443 GCA_964369635.1 uncultured Oscillospiraceae bacterium | reverse complement strand
CAGATTTACAGGGGATATTTTCAGCGGAAAACAAAAACTTCAAAAATATAGACTTTTCGCTTTTCACAAAATATCTAAGCAACTTCTTTATGGAGAGAAGCGATGGTCGAATTGATTTCACCCACCGTGTTATTCGATTGGGTTTATTAAATATCGCCGATTTTAAGAGTGAAAACAAAAAGATATTAAATCATCTAAAAGAGCTTGATACAAGCGATGAGGTAAGGATAGCCGAAATAATTTATCATGCATACAAGGCGGATGATAAGGAGTTTTTGGCGGAGTATATAGAATCAATACAAAGCACCGCTTTAGAAACTGCTATAAAAACAACTGCAAATGAGCTTCACGATATAGCGCTCTTTGATGCAGATTTCATCAAAGAACTTATTGACGTTGCAATAATAGAAAAAGAATACGAAGATGTTACAGATTTTTTGAATTTCGACTTTTATGAGAGTTTCACCGCTTCTGTTGAGGAATATGAAATTTTATTGGAAATTATGGATAAACTGATAGATGATTTAGCAGTTGCAGTCGAAAAAAATTCCACAGAAGATAGAATACGGGATTATTTGATTTGTTGCAATAAAATTGGTGAAATTAATTTAATTCAAGGTGACTATGAAAATGCTCTAAAGATATATCAAGGTGGGTTTGAGATAAGCAAAAACTTATCAGAGCAGCTCCGGACACCGGAGGCTATGCTGGTTTTATCTGTATATTATGATAGTCTTGGCAGAACATATGAAATTCAAGGCGACTATGATAATGCTTTAAAGATGTATCAAGATAGCTTAGAGATAAGCGAAAATCTATCAAATCAGCATAAAACACCAGAAACTATGATGGATTTAATAGCCTCATATAATAACATTGGTGATATCTATAAGTTACAAGGTGACTATGATAGCGCCCTTGATATCTATTTGAATAGCTTGGGAATAAGCGAAAGTTTATCAGAGCAGCTAAAGACGCCGGAATCTATGAGAGGTTTAGCTGTTTCTTATAATAGCATTGGAAATATCTATAAGATGCAAGGTGACTATGATAGCGCTCTTGATATCTATTTGGACAGCTTGGAAATATGGGAAAATTTATCAGAGCAGACTAAAACACCGATAACTATGAGGGATTTAGCTATTTCTTATAGTAGCGTTGGAAATATCTATAAAGAACAAGGCGACTATGATAGCGCTCTTGATATCTACCGGGATAGCTTGGAGATAAGCGAAAGCTTATCAAAGCAGCTGCAAACGCCAGAGGCCATGAGGGATTTATCTTATTCTTATAATAGCATTGGTGATATCTATAAGTTGCAAGGAGACTATGAAAATGCCATTGATATGTTTTTGGATAGCTTAGAAATAAGCGAAAGTTTATCAGAGAAACATAAAACTCCAGAAGCTATGAGGGATGTATTTGTGAACACTATGAATATTGGGGGAGTTTATTTTAATCGCGCAGATTATGAAATAGCACTTAGTTATTATAAATACAGCGTTACGGTAGCTGAAAATTTGATTGAAGTTTTAGATACGGTATCTACAGCTGAAGAATTATTAACAGCATATAGGCGTTGCGCATTTGTCTGCAAATTTGCAAATAAGCCGACAGAGCAAGAAGAATACGAGCAAAAAGCTGCAGAACTTAAAGAAAGATTTGGGTTATAGATAGAAATAAGTATAGATGTACCATTTATATCTTGTATCTATTTTTCCGTCAATTTTTATTGAATTTTTTATTTTTTTGTGATATAATAATTTAGTCGTTTAGATGAGAATGCACTGTTATTTTTGGTGTATCGGCCCTGTGCGACAGGTATCCGTGAACCATGTCAGGCGGGGAACCGAGCAGCATTAAGCGGAATCACCTGGGTGCCGCAGCCAGTCGATACATCATAAATAGCAGTGTTTTTTAGAGGAGGTAATATGGCTCTTTACAGAAAATACCGACCACGAAACTTTGCTTCACTCGTCGGTCAATCTCATATAACCACACCCCTTTTAAATGAACTTCGTGCAGATAAAACATTCCATGCATATCTTTTCACAGGGACGCGCGGAACGGGAAAAACAACCTCTGCTCGAATTCTTGCAAAAGCGCTAAACTGTCAGAACATTAAAGATGGAGAACCTTGTCTTGAGTGCGATATCTGCAAGGGAATCGAGAATGAGAGCCTTATGGATGTTATCGAGATAGATGCAGCTTCAACGAGCGGTGTTGATAGTATTCGAGCTCTAAAAGAGGAAGCTTTTTTCACCCCATCTGTTTGTGAATACAGGATATATATAATTGATGAGGTGCATATGCTGACAAATCAAGCATTTAATGCGCTTTTAAAGATAATAGAAGAGCCACCGGAGCATGTTGTTTTTATTTTAGCAACAACCGAAGTTAATAAAATTCCGGCAACTATTCTGTCTCGTTGTCAGCGATTTGATTTCTATCGGATAGAAGTTGAAACTATAAAAAAGCATCTTTTAAAAGTTGCGAGTGAAGAGGAGATAGAGCTTACAAATGAAGGCGCTCTAACTATTGCAACTATTGCCGACGGCGGTATGCGTGATGCACTATCTATACTTGATAAATGCGCAAATACAGTTGAAATTATTGACGAGAATGCAGTTGAAGAGATAGCGGGTATTTCAAATTGTGAGTACCGAGTTGCGATAATTGAGGCTATTATCGAGAAAAAACCTCAAAAGCTAATAGAAATATTATCGGATCTTTATCATAAGAGCAAAGATTTAGGAAGGCTAATATTCGAGCTTTCATCGGTTGTCAGAGATATTTTAGTTGTTAAAACTAAAGGAGAAGTGGCGCTTTTAAATCCGCTCGCAGATAGAGAAAAGCTAAAAGCTATTGCAGAAAAGCAAAGTGAGAGTTATCTGCTAAACCTTGCCGATAAGCTTTTTGGAATATATAAAACGCAAAATCTTTCGAAAAACGTCTATATAGAGACTGAAATGTCCCTTTTATCTCTTTGTGTTGAAGAGAGGCAAGTAGTAGCTGCGGCAGAAGAGCGAAATGTTTTAGCTGCTTCAAAATCAAAAGTTGAGAGTATGTCAGAAGGTGCTCAGAAAAATGCGGCGGAAATAAAGCCTTTAAAAGCACAAAAAGCAGAACCGCAGAAAAAAGATGCTAATAGCAGAGAGTCAGATAATGATATGCAGAGCAGTCCTGCGCAAGGCGCTGTACCAAACTGGGATAGTATAGTCGAAGAGCTATTTAAAATTAACAAACTTCTCGGTGCATCTCTGCTAAATTCATCGGCGTATTTTGTTGAAAATAGGATTTTAATAGATGCACAAAATCCAAGTTTTTTAAGTTTAGTTCGAGAGAATGATAAATCAAAAAAAGATATAAAAGAAACTATCGAGAGAATACTCGGAAAGTCATACCCGATAGGCCCATATAATGGTGAAGTAGAGAAAATTAAAGAAGAAAACCCGCTCGACAGTCTGCTAACAGAGGCTGAAAATATGGGCGTGGAAGTTAAAATAAAGGAGAATTAATTATGAAAGCAAGAATGCCATATGGTTACAACAAAGGTGATATGCAAAATATGCTAAAACAGGCGCAACAAGCGCAGTCAGACATGGCGACAAAGCAAGAGGAAATCGAGGAGAGAGAGTTCTCGGCAACATCTGGCGGCAATGCTGTGAAGGTTGTTATGCTTGGTAAAAAGCAGGTAAAAGAGGTAAAGATAGATCCAGATGTAGTTGACGTTGAAGACCTTGAGATGCTCGAGGATTTAGTGGCGGCGGCTGTTAATCAGGTTATTGCTGATATCGACAAGACTTTGGAATCAGAGCTTGGGAAAATTTCAGGCGCACTCGGTATGCAGGGACTTCTCTAAAATGGCATATAATGTTCTATTGCTGACAAAACTAATAGAGCAGTTTGAAAGGCTGCCAGGCGTTGGTCGCAAATCAGCGCAGCGGATTGCTTTTCATGTTTTATCTATGGAAAAAGAAGATGTGCGTGAGTTCTCGCAGGTAGTTCTCGATGCAAAGATGAAACTTCGCCTTTGCAAAGTATGCCAGAATTTCACCGAAGAAGAGCTATGCCCAACTTGCAGTGATAAAGGGCGTGATTCATCTATCATCTGTGTTGTTGAAGATCCGAAAGATGTTTTGGCGTTTGAGAGAACGCGCGAGTATAAGGGTCTCTATCATGTTTTGCATGGTCTTATTTCCCCGATGGACGGAATAGGTCCTGATATGATAAAGATAAAAGAGCTTCTCTATCGAGTTTCGGAAAATGATATTAAAGAGATAATAATGGCAACGAACCCAACGGTTGAAGGCGAAGCAACAGCTATCTATATAAAAGGACTACTGAAACCTATGGGGGTTAAAATCTCAAGGCTTGCCTATGGTATTCCAATAGGATCAAACCTTGAATATGCAGATGAGATAACTCTCTCAAGAGCGCTTGAGGGAAGAAGCGAACTTTAGAAGTTTAGAAGGCGGGTATTATGGCAATTAAAATTGTAGCTCAGAATAAAAAAGCTTATCATGAATACTTTGTCCTCGAAACTATCGAAGCAGGGATTGAGCTTTTTGGCACCGAAGTAAAGTCGATAAGAGGCGGTAAAGTCAACCTTAAAGAAGCATGGTGCGATATAACAAATGGCGAGATTTTCATAAAACAAATGCATATAAGTCCCTATGAAAAGGGAAATATATTCAATAAAGACCCGATACGGGTGCGAAAACTCCTTATGCATAAGAGCGAGATAAACAAACTTATCGGAAAAATCAAGCAGGACGGACTGACAATAGTGCCGACGAAGATTTATTTTAAAAATTCATATGTCAAGGTGGAAGTTGGTATCTGCAAGGGTAAAAAGCTTTATGATAAGAGAGCGGATATAGCAGAGAAGTCGGCGAAGAGAAGTATGGACAGAGCAATAAAAGAGAGAAGTCAACAGTAAAAAAGCGGTTATACCGCTTAGATATGGGGGCGTAAAGGTTTCGACGGGGAGCCTGAAGTGGGGAATGCGAGTAGAGCGGCAACTCTTAAAACTACCAAATGTTTAAATATAAACGCTAATAAGAATTATTCTTACGCTGCCTAATTAGGCAGCCATCCAAGAGGGAGGGACCACGGGCCCTTGCGGGTGTCATTTTAGTGGTGAACGAGTTTGCGGGATTTCTCGACCGCACTCTTGTATTAGAGGATACCAAACGGAGCGGTTTGTTTTTTGTCTGCCCGGGCGGGAAACCAAACAATAAACTACACTCGTAGTATTTCGCATGAATAGCTTTTCGGACAGGGGTTCAATTCCCCTCGCCTCCACCAAAAGCAGATAATCCGAACTTTTACCCGATTGGGGAAGGGTTCGGATTTATTTTATATTTAGAGAAAGGAAAATACCTATGAATAATTTTTATTGGCAAATTTACCAAAGTATAGAAGATGAAGTTATATCAATTTCAAAAGTTGTTGCCTTTTGCGACACTAATATTAACACGTGTTCAATTCTTTTCGGAAGCCTTATATTAAGATGTTCTATTGAAATAGAATCCATTGCAAAAGAAATATACCAAACAAATAGTGGAAATCTTGACATACCTAATAATAAAAAAGATTTATATTTTGATACAGACTGCCTAAAAAGAATTGAAGAAATTTGGGGAACTAACAAAAAGGTGCTTGAAATAACAGTGGCGAATACTTCTTTTACAGAACAGTATAGATTAATCAAACCCTTGCATAAATCAAGTAAAAGGGGTAGTAGTGGCTCAAAGTGGAAAATTGCATATCAAAATATTAAACATGACAGAAAAAACTCACTTGCTTATTCAAGTTTAGTTAATTTATTGCATGCTTTAGGTGCATTATATATTCTCAATTTATATTATTTAGATGATACCATTATCTTTGATTTAGAGGAGTACAAATCAAAAGTATTCACCTTTTATATTTTTGACTTAACAAACAAAAAAATGGTTCAACAAAAATACATCTGTACCCAAGAAAACAGAGTAGAAATTGAAAAGGCCATTTTGATTAAGATCTGGAAAGATTCTGCATTTATCCCCAATAAAGAAAACAACAAAGGGATGCCAAATAAAATTGCTAATATTCTAACTACTACTGGGATATTAGAAATGGAAACATTGGAAGATTATAATGGACGTATATCTTTGAGTATGAATCATCTTGAGAAAATACATAAAATAAATAGAAACGAACTTAATGTTGAATTTGAAAATAACAACATAGACACTAATTAAGTTGATTTGATGTTATTGTCATTCACAAAACTGGCAAGCAGGGCAAGGTTGTACACACCCTTGCTTTTTGCTTGTTGGGAAGTTTCCCAAACCCTCATTAATTTGCCGATAAATCGACAAAGCTACGCCCTCACAAATCATAGATTTTGTGAGGGCTTTTTCTATGCGCTTCGCTTATTTAATGGCGGCAATTCT
>CAYJGN010000069.1:0-6643 GCA_964369635.1 uncultured Oscillospiraceae bacterium | reverse complement strand
GAAGCTCGGAGAATGGAAGTTCAAGGGTGGATGTTCAGTGGCAGAAGCTCAGAGATAGAAACTCAGAGAATGGAAGTTCAAGGGCGGATGTTCAGAGACGGAAGCTCAGGGGCAGAAGCTCGGAGAATGGAAGTTCAAGGGTGGATGTTCAGTGGCAGAAGCTCAGAGACAGAAACTCAGAGAATGGAAGTTCAAGGGCGGATGTTCAGAGACGGAAGCTCGGAGGGTGGATGTTCAGAGACGGAAGCTCGGAGGGTGGAAAGTTCAGGGGGCCAAAGTTTACGAGTGGCAGAAGTTTGGAAGATGAAAATTTAGAGAACGGAAGTCGAAGTTCAAATAATAACGATTAGTTTTCGTTTGTAAAATACAAAATAAAAATAAGGTGTGATTTTTTGTCAAAATTTAGCGTGCGCAAACCGTTTACTGTAATGGTTGGAGTTATCATGGCGATAGTTCTCGGGTATATTTCCTTTACGAATCTAACCCCGGATCTGTTGCCGTCAATAGAGCTTCCATACGCGGTAGTAACAACCCCCTATATAGGGGCAGGACCTGAAAAGGTAGAAGCAGAGGTTACAAAACCTCTTGAAGAGAGCTTTGCAACTTTGTCTGGACTTAATAGCATAAGCTCGACGAGTAGCGAAGATATGTCGATGGTAATACTTGAGTTTTCTGAGAGTGTTAATATGGACAGCGCTATTATCGAGTTATCAGGTCTAATCGACACTGTTTCGTCGGGTTTTGAGAGTGAAACTATCGGCGGCTCTATAATTATGCGACTAAATCCCGATATGATGCCAGTTATGACACTGTCGGTAAACAATGAAGGCCAGTCGGAAGAGGAGATTACCGAGTTTGTTGAAGAGGTTGTTGTGCCGGCTATCGAGCGAGTGCCGGGTGTTGCATCAGTTGATGAAACGGGCGCTATAACAAGTCGAATCGAGATAACTCCATCGCAGGAAAAGGTTGATGAAATCTCAAATGCCCTTGCCGCTGAGATTGAGAGCGGACTAAATGAGGGAATTGCGCAGATGGATGAGGCTGAAGCGGAGCTGAATTCGGCTCTTGCAGAGCTTGACGCTGCGCACGCACAGTTTTCGCAGCAACTCGGCGACGGACTTGAGCAGCTGCTCGGTGCAGAGCATCAGATGACTTCGGGATATAACCAGATAGTGGCGGCGATTGCTGGAATTTCTATGCAGATAGCAACAGCACAAGAAGAGCTCGATGCACTTGACCCGACAGACCCTGCAAATGCGGCGCAAATTGCTATACTTGAGGGAACGATAAACGGACTTACAGGACAGCTAACAGCCCTTAATACCCAGAGGACAGCTCTCGAAGTGCAAATTTCAGATTTTCAAGCAACACTTCCTGGTGCGCAAGCGGATATTTTAGTTGGGCAGAGCGAGTTTGATTTGGAGATGGCACGTGCTTACGCGCAGATAGATGCAGCGCTCGCACAGCTCTCACAGGCGCGCACCGACCTTGAAAATGAGAGAGATGAGATATTAGCACAGGCAGATATGTCGGGTGTTATAACTATAGATGCGATTGCAGGGATAATATCCGCTCAAAACTTTGAGTTGCCAGCTGGATTTATAGATTCAGGGGAGGAAAGTACCTACTTAAAAGTTGGCGATGAGATTGATAGCCTAAATGAGCTTTTAAATCTTCCTATATTTTTCTTTGATATTAACGGCGGCACTACCTATACCATCTCAGACCTCTGCGATATAGAGATAACAACAAATGAAGATGAGAGCTATGCAAGGCTTAATGGCGAGAATGCTATAATTCTCTCGGTTCAAAAGCAGAGCGGTAGCTCAACTGCTGGCGTTGCCGCTGATGTTCGTGCAACGATGGATGAGCTGATGGCAGAAAATGACGGGCTATACCTCACGGCGCTTATGGATCAGGGGATTTATATAAATATAATCATAGATAGCGTTCTTGGTAACCTTATCTATGGCGGACTTTTAGCCCTTATAATACTTGTTTTGTTCCTTCGTGATTTGCGTCCGACATTTGTTATAGCTATATCTATCCCGATAAGCCTTATGATTGCTATTTCACTTATGTATTTCTCAGGGATAACGCTAAACATAGTTTCGCTCGGTGGTTTGGCGCTTGGCGTTGGTATGCTTGTTGATAACTCTATCGTTGTTATTGAAAATATATATAGGTTGCGCTCAGAGGGTGTTCGAGGATATAAAGCGGCTATCGAGGGTGCTCGTGAGGTTGGTGGTGCGATATTCGCATCAACCTTAACAACCGTTTCGGTATTTCTGCCGATAGTCTTTACTGAGGGTATCACAAAGCAGATATTCACCGACATGGGGCTCACAATTGCCTACTCGCTTCTTTCCTCGCTTTTAGTGGCACTTACTGTTGTGCCATCGCTTGCATCAACTATGCTTGCAAATAAAAAAGAGAAGAAACACGGGATTTTCACTGCAATAACAAACGGATATGCGGCAATGCTTCGATTTGCTATTAAAGCGAGATGGGGAGTTATTGTACTATCACTTGTCTTACTCGTATCGTCGGTTTCACTTGCATTGTCGAACGGAACTTCGTTTATGCCGGCTATGGGAAGTAACCAGATATCGGCAACAGCTATAAAACCTGATGGTATATCCGATGCCCAGTTCTTTGAGAAAAGCGCAGAACTTGAAGAAGAGTTTGCAACTATCGAGGGCGTTTTAGATGTTGGAGCATCGTTTGGCGGAAATGCGCTTATGGGCGGATTTGGCGGCGGCTCTTCTGACATCTCATACTATATGATAGTTGATGAAGAGTATTCATCTGAGGGTGAAGCTATTTCAGCGCAGATGACTGAGATGGCAACGACAGCGGGAATTGAGCTTAGCGTCAGCACAACTAATATGGATATGTCGATGCTTTCAGGCAGCGGAATAGCAATTAATATTTATGGAACACATCTTGAGGACCTCGAGGAGTCGGCAGAGATTTTAGGCGATATGCTAAGGGGTATCGAGGGTATAGATGAAGTTACAACCGGACTTGAAGATTTCACAGAGCAGCTGCATGTCGATGTTGATAGAGAGGCGGCAGTTAAAGCAGGTTTTACCGTTGCGGAAGTTTATATGGCAGTATCAGAAGCTCTTGTTTCAGAAGAAGCATCTTCAACCCTTCTATTTGAAGATGGCGATTATCCAGTAGCACTTATGAAACCGCAATCAGAGCTTATAAATGAAGATAATATATTAGAGCTCGAGCTAACAAACAGAGAAGATGAAATAGTAGTGCTCGGTGAAATTGCAACTGCAAACAGGATAAATGCACCTCAATCGATAAACAGAAGTGATTTATCGAGAACTATGAGCGTTAATGCAACACTGTTAGAAGGATATAATATTGGTATCGTTGGCGGTGAAGTTTCAGAGGCTGTCGAGAATATAGATCTTGTGGGCGATGTCACTTATGAGATGAGCGGTGAGAGCGAGACTATTGCAAGTTCGATGGACGACTTAATTCTTATGATTGCAATGGCTATTCTATTTATCTATCTCATAATGGTAGCGCAGTTCCAGTCGCTCTTATCGCCGTTTATAGTAATGTTCACAATACCACTTGCATTTACTGGCGGATTCCTCGCCCTTTATATCGGAGGATTTGAGGTTTCAATTATATCGATGTTTGGATTTTTAATGCTTGCAGGTGTTATAGTTAATAACGGTATCGTTTATATCGACTATGTAAATCAGCTGCGCCTTCGCGGATATAAACGCCACGATGCTCTTATCAAAGCGGGTAAAGACAGACTTCGCCCGATAGTTATGACTGCGGCGACAACTGTTCTTGCGATGACAACAATGGCATTTAGCGGCGAGATGGGAGCTGAGATGACAGCACCTATGGCGATAGTGACGATTGGTGGCCTTATCTACGGAACCCTTCTAACCCTCTTCCTTGTGCCATCCGTCTATGAAATTCTCTGCAAGAAAGATCCGAAAAAGCGCGAGGATAAGCCAGATGACGATGAGCAGAAGTCTTTAGATGAGAAAACAAAAATTAGCGCTGATGCGCCGATGCTTTTAGCGGAGGAGGCAGAGCCGAATGTATAAAGATAAGGAAGTTTCGATTTTTGAGTCGCTCATATCCCTCTATGGTGAGGGGTATGAGATAAGCGAAATCACCGTTGCGCAGATAGCGAAACAAGCGGGTATTGGCAAAGGGACTATATATGAATATTTTTCATCAAAAGAGGATATCGTTTCAAATGCAATAGTCTATAGCTTTAACTCAAAGCTTGAAGATTTAAAGCTTCTCCTCTCGCTCGATAAACCCTTTGAGGAGACGGCAAAAATGATGTTTTCTGCAATGGCTGGTGCGTTTAAGCAGAAGAGCCCAGCGCTTATGTTTATCTTCAATGCTGTTGTTCTCAACAAAAACTCGTTTCTCAAAGGTGAGGATATAGAGAAACTCGAAGAGATAAAAGTACTTGGAATGGGTGGGCTGCGAAAACTCTTTATGAGAGGTGTTGAAGAAGGGGTATTGAAACCGTGTGCTGATTTAAGCTATCTGTTAATAAGCTTGCGAGGTGTTATGCTTGCATTAGTATCTGCATTCATCTGTGATGAAGAAAAAGAGGATGCTGTTGATAATGCATACACAATGGTTTTAAAGCTCTTCAACTAATGATAATAAAACCGCACAATTTGAGATTGTGCGGTTTTATCTGTCATAAACCGACAAAAAAATAATGCTTGACAAGTTGTTCTAAATTGTTATATAATAATAAACTGTACCATAATGGAGTTTCTTGCCTTTTTGTAAAAATCAAGATAGAAATTTTACGAAGTTTTCGAGGCTAATTTATGGATTATGTACAAAAAACAGTGAAAAACAGTTTTTAAAAAAAGAGAAAATGGAGAGGTTATGCTATGGTAAAAGTAAGGCCGATGCAGGTTGGCAAAAATGTTCGTCAAAGCTTCGCGCGACTTTCCGAAGTTTTGGAAATGCCGAATCTTATCGAAATCCAAAAAAATTCCTATGAGTGGTTTATAAAAGAAGGACTCAAAGAGATATTTTCAGAGGAGTCAACCATCGCCGACTACACAGGCAACCTAATTTTGGAGTTTGTCGATTATCGTTTCGATGAGAGCCCGAAATATAGTGTGGAGGAGTGCAAAGAGAGGGATACGACCTATGCTGCCCCACTACGTGTAACGGTTCGTCTTATAAACAAAGAGACAGGCGAAATAAAAGAGCAAGAAGTTTTCATGGGTGATTTTCCGCTCATGACTGATTCAGGTACCTTTGTTATCAATGGTGCTGAGCGTGTTATCGTCTCGCAGCTTGTTCGTAGCCCGGGATCATATTTTAGCAGAACGCTTGATAAAACAGGTTATCCTCTTCTATCTTCAACTATAATTCCAAATAGAGGTGCTTGGATCGAGTATGAGACCGATGCAAATGATATCTTCTATGTTCGTATAGATAAAAACAGAAAAATCCCAGTAACAACATTCATCAGAGCGCTTGGCCTATCGAGCAATGCTGAGATAGTTGAGTATTTTGGCGAAGATAAAAAAATAATGGCAACCATTGCAAAAGACTCAACAACCAATAGGGAAGAGGGTCTACTTGAAGTTTACAGAAAACTTCGTCCTGGTGAGCCACCGACAATTGATAGCGCTGAAACACATATAAACTCGCTATTTTTCGATGATCGTAGATACGATTTATCGAGAGTTGGTAGATATAAATATAATAAAAAGCTCGGAGTCTCAAACAGACTTATGGGCAATAAGCTAACTCGTCCGCTCGTCTGCCCAAGAACAGGAGAGCTTCTCTTTGAAAAAGGACATACTCTAACTCGTGAAGAGGCATTTGCAGCAGAGGATCGCGGTATATCGGTAGCTTATGTTGATTTTGAGGGCAACGAGGTTAAAATCGTCGGTAACGGAATGGTTGATATAAATAAATATATCGATTTTGACCCGAAAGAGGTTGGCATAAATGAAAAGGTGCGTTTCTCTGTTCTATGGGAAATTCTTGACAATACTGCACCAGAAGAGCTTCGCCGCACCCTTGCACAGCGCCGCGATGAGCTTATTCCAAAACATATTATTATTGATGATATATTCGCGTCAATTAACTATATTACCTGTCTTGGGGCTTCAGTTTTGCAAAACAGAATAACATCTGCTGTTGGTAATGATGACGATATCGACCATCTTGGAAACAGAAGAATTCGCTCTGTTGGTGAGCTGCTTCAAAACCAGTTCAGAATTGGTTTCTCGAGAATGGAGAGGGTTATACGCGAGAGAATGGCAGTTCAGAGCCAAGAGCAGGATACTATCTCTCCGCAAACACTTATAAACATCCGTCCGGTTGTTGCATCTATAAAAGAATTTTTCGGCTCATCGCCGCTATCTCAGTTTATGGATCAGACAAACCCACTTGCAGAACTTACTCATAAAAGACGTCTGTCAGCGCTTGGTCCTGGTGGTCTATCGAGAGATAGAGCGGGATTTGAGGTTCGTGACGTTCACTATACCCATTATGGAAGAATGTGCCCTATCGAAACACCTGAGGGTCCAAACATCGGTCTTATCTCATATCTTGCATCGTTTGCAAGAATTAATGAGTATGGCTTTATCGAAACACCTTA
>CAYJGN010000068.1:0-6693 GCA_964369635.1 uncultured Oscillospiraceae bacterium | reverse complement strand
TGAAAACTTTAGGCTGACTTTCGATTTTAACATTACAGCAAGGGATAGCGATGTGTCGCTTTATAGCAGTGATGACGATATGGTGGTTTTAGGGAGTGACTATGTTTTGCTTGAAGTTAAAACAGTTATGGGGCTTCCGAATTGGTTTTTAGAGTTTTTAAGTGAAAACGGAATTTATAAAACATCATTTTCAAAGTATGGAACGGCATATCAAACATATTTTATGCCACACTTTTTAAGTGATTTAGGGAGGGTAAGCAATGCTTAATGAGTTTTTCGGCAGTGTTTTCGATACGACTGCTACAATGAATCTAAATATCGCAGATTTTCTAATCTGTATGATAGCGGCTATAATCTTAGGTGTGTTCATGGCTAAGATGTACGCACTAAAAACGAAGAGTACAAAAAGTTTTGTGGTGACTCTCGCTCTACTGCCACTTGCAGTTGCAATGGTAATCATTATGGTAAATGGAAACATCGGAGCAGGTGTTGCAGTGGCAGGAGCATTTAGTTTAGTTCGGTTTCGCTCCGTTCCTGGTACTGCAAAAGAGATTATCGCGATTTTCACAGCAATGTGTACAGGACTTACTGTTGGTATGGGTTACATCGCGTTTGCGGTTGTTTTCTCTGTTATAGCTTGCTTATTTGCACTTTTCTTAAATCTAACAAACTTTGGCGAAGAAAAAAATAACGGGAGTCGCACGCTGCAAATTACAATCCCCGAAAATCTAAATTACACAAATGTTTTTGACGATATTTTTGAGAGCTTTACTAAAGAAGCGAAATTAATCACAGCAAAAACTACCAATATGGGAAGTTTATTTAAGTTAAGTTATGAAATTGATCTCAAGGACACATCACAAGAAAAGAAGTTTGTCGATGAACTTAGATGCCGAAATGGTAATCTTGAAATTATTATAACGAAGCAAGAAATATTACCAAATGTGCTGTAGCATGGCTGGAGGCAACTATGAATAATGCGGCTATTATTATAACTGCATACCAACCCAATATAAAATTAATAGAAATGCTCGTAGATCTAAAGAAAAATGATTTTAGCAATATAATTATTGTAGATGATGGTAGTGATGACACTTCTGCGTTCATATTCACAAAAGCAAAGGAGCTTGGATGCTTTGTTATAAAACATCATAAAAACAAAGGAAAAGGCGCTGCTTTAAAGGCTGGAATTAAGTTCGTAGCCCAAAATTTCGGTTTGCAATACGGCGTTATAACAGCAGACGCCGACGGACAATACAATGTGTGCGATATTATTAAAGTAGCAAAAGCTTTGAGCGAGAACCCTCATGCACTTATACTTGGTAGACGCGGATTTAACAGAAAAAAAGCGCCATTAAAAAGCTGCCACCAGAGCAAAGATGGCTCTTTTATCCCTAAATCTGCTACTGGAGCGGAGTTCATAGATGCTCAAATTGGACTTTGTGGAATACCTGCAAATCTTATCGATACAGCTTTGAAAGTTGAAGGATCTCGGTGTGAATATGAGTATAATTTTCTGCGCAAAGCTAAAAAGCAAACTGAAACTTGCACTGTACAGATAGCTGCCAAATACTCTGACAAGAATGAACAGTCAAACTATCACTCCTCGCAAGACTCTATCTTAAAACCTAAACGGCCTGTAAAGATTGTTTTAAGCTTGTTTGTAGGTCTTTTGACAGATATCGCTTTATTTGCTGCTGTGTTTATGGTTTTGTCGATATATTCACTGGAAAATATAGCAGTCGCCACAGCGATAGCAAGGATACTATCAGGTTTTATCTATTATGTTGTAAATAGAAACTCACCTTTTGGATTGAATGGCAAAGCATCCAATAGTATTTTAAAATATTTCTTTCTGTTTTTTATTTTAATGGGAGCAAGTGCAGTTGGTACTGTGGGAGTTGATATGCTACTTGAAATCCCTTTGTTATCAAAAATTATTGTTGATACAACGTTATTGTTTTTTAGCTACTCTATCTTGAAAAACTGGGTTTTTGTTTTGAAGATGAACAAAATACAAATATCAAAAGTGTGGAAGTCCTGTGCAATCTTGTTTTTTATCGGATATTTTAGTTTCACATTGCTAAACAGATTTGTTATATCTCAAAATGTGATTTCTTTAGACGATATGGAACAAGAGCATCAAACCGAACAAAATTTATTAACTGAAAATGACGCTGCCCCGAACTCTGCACCTCTACTTGATAACGAACTGGAAGACTCGCAAAGTAGCGATGGTGTCGAGAGCGAACCAACTATTACCGAGCCTATAATTACCGAAACTTCTTATATCGATGAAGACATACAAGTTGAAATAACTACAATCAGAGAGTATGATACAGATATCTATATAGCAGAGATAATTGTAAGCGACAGTTCACAGCTTATGGCAGGTCTCGCTGAAAATTCATTCGGCACAAATGTGAAAGAGAAAACTTCAGTTATCGCGGAAGATAATGATGCGATTATTGCAATTAATGGTGACTACTACGGGTTTAGAGATTATGGGTATGTCATGCGGAACGGTTACCTCTATAGAGAGATATCGACCGCTGGAGGCAATGAAGATTTAGTTATATTCCAAGATGGTGACATGGAGATATATAACGAAAATGATATTTCAGCACAAGAACTTGTAGAGCTTGGTGCGACGCAGATTTTCTCTTTTGGACCAGGGCTGATTTCAGATGGCGAAATAATCGTAGATGAGGGAAGTAAGGTGGAGCGCGAAGACGAAAGTAATCCTCGAACTGCAATAGCTATGATAGCTCCTAACCACTATATTTTTATGGTGGCTGATGGAAGAACTACAAATAGCGAAGGATTGTCGCTATATGAAATGGCGATGGTGCTTTCTATGTATGAATGTGAAGTTGCCTATAATTTAGATGGTGGCGGTTCAGCTACAATGGTGTTTATGGGCGAAGTGGTGAATTTCCCTACAACTAACGGTCGTGATTATAAGGAGAGGAGTGTGAGCGACATTGTATATATCGGAAAATAGAAAAGAGATAAAGATGTTCTATATGAAAAGACGAATAATGCCATATTGTTTTCTAACGCTGTTTTGTATATTCTTTTCATATGTATATTCTCAGTTTTCCCACGGAGTGAGTTCGCCTCATATGACGTACCTTTTCCTCTATCCTTTGATTTTAGGAAATCTGGTAGGGATATTGCTTTGCTGTTTTGAGAAATCAAGCACCACTCATTTTTGGTCGTCGCACCTTTACCACACAGGTGTAGTCGCGCTTATTTTAGGCTCGCTACTCAGAGGTATATTTGATATTGCGGGTACAGCTTCTGTCTACCAAATAGCACTGTCGGCAGGTGGGGCATTTATGATCGTTTGTGGTGTTGTCGGTTTTATGTTTTGTAAAATAAGGAAATTGTCTAATTAACAAAATATTTTTTATATAAATACAATTGATAGAAAGAGGAAACTTTATGAAAAAGATCTTATTGTTAACATTATCGCTCTCAGTGCTTCTGTTAAGTGGATGTAACCAAAATAACGATGAAATGGACGGGAGTGGTTTTTCAAGCGAAGATATATTGAGTGGATCAGAGCAGACATCTGATGCAAGCAGCGATGCTATTGACTTTCCAGAGGTGAATTTACAAGATGAAATAAATACATCTCCAGAAGTAATGAGCGATGAGGAAGTTTTAATCACTGAGAGTGGTACTTACGAGTTCACGGGTAATTATTCGAGTATAACAGTGAATGTAAATAAGGATATTGATGAGGGTGCAGTTTACCTTCTGCTAAATAATGCGAATATTGAAAGTCAAACGACCACACCTATTAATATTATTGAAGCTCAGGATGTTGTTATAATGCTTGAAGGCGAAAATACCGTAACACAAGGAGAGATTGTCACCACTGATGAGGAATTTCCATCTGGTGCTATACACTCTAAGGCAGACACTGTTATAACTGGAGAAGGTAGCTTGACTGTAACCACATCATACATGGATGGAATCAACAGTCGTGATGACCTTATAATTGAGGGTGGAAACATCACAGTATATGCAGTAGAACACGGTATAGAGGGCAAAGATTTGCTTGCGATAGATAATGCAAACATCTCTGTCACCTCAGGTAGAGATGGGATTAGAACATCAAATGATGAGGATTTAGAAAAAGGTAATCTTATAATTACAAGCGGTACCATCGTGGTAAACGCACAACATGACGGTATTGCAGCTGAACAGACCTTGCAAATTGACGGCGGCAGTTTTGATATCACTACAGGCGGTGGATTTGTTGAAGTTCTAAATGAAATCACAAGAGGTGAAGGGTCAAGTGGTGTTTCGGCGACAGATTTGCTTGAAGATAGTATGCGTGGACTTAAAGGAACAAATATCACTATAAATGGCGGCGATTTTCTGCTAAACTCTTATGAAGATACAGTGCATGCAAACGGTGTTTTAATCATAAATGGTGGGAATTTCGATATTTTGTCAGGTGATGACGCGCTTCATGCCGACACAGATTTAGTTATAAACGACGCGGAAATTTTAGTTCGGGATGGCTATGAGGGAATTGAGGGAGAAACAGTTACCGTTAACGGTGGAAATATAAATGTCACAGTTTTAGACGATGCTATGAACGCTAACAGCGATGATGGGTTCATTAAAATTACAGGTGGCACAATCTTCCTCAAATGCCAAGGCGATGGTATTGACTCAAACGGCGATTTGATTATCGAGGGTGGAGATATTGTTGTTGATGTTGATGCTATTTACTCAGGTGGTGACGGTGAACTCGATGTGACTGGAACATACAGCATTTCTGGTGGTAGTATAACTGACGAAAACGGAAATGAGCTATCCCTAAACACCTCCGGTAATAATCAAGGAGGTGGAATGGCGCTACCAAATAATCAGCAAGGTGGTATTCGACCAAGGGGATGAGAAAAGAGTATTTAATAGGCTAAAACTGGTTATAGATGCCGATTTATTGCTTTGAAATAAAAGGGTGAATTTTACAAATAGTTTTGATTAAATACACATAACTATAATGGTGTCCCTATGATGATACAAAAAGTCAGCACTTCCAATAAAAACGTTAAAGTTCAAAAACGAACCAACTGTGCAATGTTGCACAAGCAATTTAATTAGAAACTTGCTTGTTTTTCAGTAGAATTGAAATAATGTTAAGTCAAAAAAGTGTTAGTCTTTAGTGATAGCTCCAAAACGGCAAAATCATAGGCGCTGTCATCCATGTTTTCGTAAACGAGCAAAAGGGTAGGGGATTTTATTGAAAATATGCTGAGATGTGCGCAGGGGATATAATAGAATAAATATATTGCGACTATAAGCAGTCGCGAGAATAGCATAAATAATAGTGTTAGTACGAAATTTGCCTCAAACTATTGAGGTGTAATCGAACTAACACTTTTTTTAGGAGTAGAATAAAAGCATTGCAGAAAAATTTTGTTATCCTGTGGTTGAGATTGACTGTGGATAGTAGGAGATTATTGTCTTTTGTGAGGTTAAATCGGTAGGGGATGATGCCCACACTAACCCGAAAGGTTTCCACTAATATTTATAATATTTAGAAAAAACAATATATAAAATTAGCCGTTTGTCCTTGCCACACAGTGGCAAAGACAAACGGCATTAAGATGGGGTATGAACTAATATTTTTTAAAACTATTAAAAGAATTCTAATAACATCACTTATCTTTAATAACTACTTACCAATTAGCTCAAGAGCATAGGGGCAAGCGACGAAATGTTCATTGCCAACATCTTGGAGGATTGGGGTAGTATTCATACAAGAAGGCTTTGCATAGTTGCAACGAGGAGCAAATCTGCACCCGGGTTTAGGTTCGATAGGTGATGTTATCTCACCTTTTAGAACTATGCGCTCACGCTTTTTGCCTGTATATACCGGCTCCGGTATTGCAGATATAAGTGCTTTTGTGTATGGATGAAGTGGATTTGAAAAGAAGTCCTTAGTCGGAGCAGTTTCAACAACATTTCCCAAATACATAACTACAATTCTATCTGAAATATGTTTTACTACCGAGAAGTCGTGAGTTATAAAAATATATGTTAGTCCAAGTTCTTTTTGTAGGTCACCAAGCAGATTTATTATCTGTGCTTGAATAGATACATCAAGCGCAGAAACAGGCTCGTCACATACTATAAACTTTGGATTAAGCGCTAACGCTCTCGCAACGCCTATACGTTGCCGACGTCCGCCATCCAGCTCATGGGGATAGCTGTTTTCTAACCTGCGAGCAAGTCCCACTGTGTCCATTAGCTGAAGAACACGTTCCTCAAGCTCTTGCTGTGTCTTGAAAACTTTATAAACCTTTAGAGGTTCAGCTATAATCTTATTGACAGTTAGCCTTGGGTTGAGTGATGAAAAAGGATCTTGGAATATAATTTGCATATCCTTTCTAAGCTCTCTCATCTCCTTTTTGCTCGGGTCTGATATATCCTTACCCTCAAAAAAGATTTGTCCTGAAGTCGGTGTTGTTAAGTGTAATAGAGTTCTTCCAAGGGTGCTTTTCCCACAGCCCGACTCTCCTACAACACCTAAGGTTTCACCCCTGTTTATGAAAAAGTTAACATTATCTACTGCATGCAGAGTGCCTTGAGGTGTATTAAAGTATTTACACAGGTCTTTTACTTCTAATATTGGTTGTTGACTCATTACTTACCTCCTTGTGAAAA
>CAYJGN010000067.1:0-7160 GCA_964369635.1 uncultured Oscillospiraceae bacterium | reverse complement strand
CCACAACCAACTATAAATCGGGTATTATCTATTATCTCCCCAACAGCGCCATTTATCTGCAAACCCGGCTTTTATAGACTTTAATATTATTTCCATCTTTATCAGCAGTAAAAGCAACAGGCCATGGATTCATACCACGAATAAGATTATGAACATCCACCGCGCTCTTTTCAAAGTCTATCTTTGCATCTTCTTTTTTGATAATTGGTGCGAATGTTGCTTCGCTATGGTTTTGCGGCAATCTTTTGGCACTGCCGTCTCTTATCTTCGATACGGTATCAACTATTGCTGATGCACCTATATCAGCAAGCTCTGAAAACAGCTCTTTTGAGGTTATTTCATCTGAAATATCATAGGTATATTTCTCTATGATATCCCCTTCATCAAGCCCTTTGGACATATACATAGTCGTTACACCAGAAACCCTCTCACCATTAATTATCGCCCATTGAATAGGGGCGGCACCTCTATATTTGGGGAGAAGGGATGCATGAACATTAACACACCCAAGCTTTGGTATATCTAAAATATTCTGCGGCAAGATTTTGCCATATGCAACAACGACTATTAAATCAGGAGCTAAATCTTTTAATATTTTTTCTATCTCTTCTGTTCTGATATTATCAGGTTGATAAACTGCAATATTATTTTTCTCTGCAACCACCTTTGTTTGCGGTGGCGTTATAATTCGTTTTCTTCCAACTGGAGTATCGGGTTTTGTAAAAACTGCGACTATCTCTTCGCCCGCATCAACAAGACTCTGCAAACACTGAGCCGCAAAATCTGGTGTCCCCATAAAGACTATTCTCATTTCTCGCTCTCCCCATTTTCCGCATTCAAAGCCTCAAGGCGCTCTATCTCTTCGCCAGTCATTAGATTTTTTGCAAGGCTTGTGAAAACATTGCCATCTATATGGTCATTCTCATGGCAGATAGCCCTTGCGAAAAATTCCTCTGCCATAAGCTCAAAATGCTCCCCAAATCTATCCTGCGCTTTTATTTTAACTTTATTTGGACGGGTTACATCACCAAAAAGATTTGGAAAAGATAAGCATCCTTCTCTACCGGTCTGTTCGCCATCCATCTCAATTATTTCCGGGTTTATAAATTCGATTAAGCTATCCTCGCTGTATTCAACGTCAACTAAAAAAGCTCTCTTTAAAACCCCAACCTGAACAGCCGCAATACCAACGCCGTTTGACTCATACATAGTGTCTGCCATATCGTCAAGCAGAGTATGCAGTCTTTCATCGAAAACTTCAACTACCCTGCTTTTTTTAAAAAGGCGCTCATCGCTTTCATCAATAATGGTTCTTATAGCCATATTATCTCCTTATATTTCAACTGTATTATTTAAATCAACTGCTATACTAACAGAATTTGAAATAGACTCATCAAAGTATTTCTTAAGGCATTTACGAAGAAAATCTTTGAACTCATCATTGTTTTTGCATTTAATCAATATCTTTACTCGGTATTTATCATTTAGTTTATATATACTCGCAGGAGCAGGTCCTATAACACGAAGCGGAATACTATCGTACTCTTTTATTGTGTTCTTTAAAATCTCACAAAACTGCTCTGCGTCCTTTTTTGCAGCTCTCTCATCTTTACTGATAAATGATAATAGACAAAAGTTACAAAAAGGTGGCAAAATCATCGCTTTGCGAAGTTTAATCTCATCTTCGTAGAATTTCTCATAATCCTGAGCAGCGGCAAGTGTTAAAATTTCGTTATCTGGGTCATAGGTCTGAATAATCGCGAAGCCTTGCTGTTGACCTCGACCGCTCCGTCCGACCACCTGAGTCAGCATAGAAAAAGCTCTTTCAGAAGCACGATAGTCCGATTGATATAAAAAACTTTCCGCAGATATAACACCGACGAGGGTAACATCTGTAAAGTCATGTCCCTTGGCAATCATCTGAGTTCCTATCATTATATCATATCCACCTGTTTTGAATTCTTCGATAAACTTTTTATATGATGATTTAGTGATAGTCGTGTCTGCATCCATCCGAAGAACTTTATAGTCTTTTAGATTATGCAAAAGAAAATCTTCAAGTTTTTGTGTCCCCTGTCCTTTTCTTAGAATTCTATCGCTGCCACAAGTAGGGCAGCTCTCGATTTTTGTTTTAGTATATCCGCAGTAGTGGCAGATATGGCTATTATTAACATAGTGATAGGTAAGCGCTACCGAGCATGAAGGGCAGGTAATCGGCGTGTTGCACTGAGAGCATACCGTACTACTTTGGTACCCTCTCCTGTTTAGCAAAATCATGCTTTGGTTGCCGTTTTCTTTAGTCTCTTGTAGCTTTGAGAGGAGGGTGTTTGAAACTTCGTAAACCCCTTCACTCTCTCTATCCCTCATATCGACTATCGTAACAGTCGGTAAGGTCATATCGTTATATCTATTTTTTAGGGTCAGTAGCTTAATTTTGCCTGTTTTGGCTCTATAATAGCTTGTTATATCAGGTGTTGCTGAGCATAAAAGCAAAAGTCCCCCACTTTGATATACCCGAAATCTCGCTATATCTCGAGCATGGTATCTCGGTGAATTCACACTGTGATAGATTGTTTCATGCTCTTCATCAAAAACTATTAAATAACCTCTATAAAATGGAGCAAACACCGCACTTCGAGTTCCAACTACAACGGAAATTTCGCCCTCTTTTATCCTTCGGTATTGCTGCACCCTCTCACCGTCAGACAGCCTTGAATGGATAACTGCAACTCTCTCTTTAAAATGGCTTTTAAATATAGCCATGGCTTGCGGCGTTAGGGATATTTCAGGAACTAAAACTATCGTATTCTTTCTATTTTTAAGGGCGTCTTCGATAATTTTTATATAAACATTCGTCTTGCCGCTCCCTGTAACTCCAAATAAAAGCGCCTCTTGCGGTTTTTTATCATATAAAAGCGATAAAAGCTCCTCTGTTACGCTTTTTTGCTCATCTGAGAGGATTACTTCTTCGCTTAAGTGGTCATATTCGCTATCTTTATAGCTATCGATCTCCTGTTTTTCTATAAGGTTGTTTTTAAGCAGCGTTTTTATAACTGAAGCTGAGCAGTTTGTATTATAAATAATCTCTTTCGCTGCCGCTTCCGCTCTGCCAGTTAAAAATTCTAAAACCTCATTTGCTTTAGCTGAGAGTTTTTTTGTGAAAGCTGGATTTTCAACTGCGACGTACACGGTATTCGTATCTTTTTGCACCCGCTGTTTTGCGCTAAAATCCTTAGCTATTTCGCCAGTTTCTATATAGCTTTCAATTCTTTTAGAAATCTCAGGTGAGAGCTTCATAAAATTTTCATAAGAGAGTTCATCTTTTGCAAATAGTTTTGCTATATCGCTATCAACATCGCCTAAAAGCTTAAATTTCCCCTTGAAAACAAATCCCATTCCCGGTGGTAAAACAGTTTTAACCGCATCATAATAGCCGCAAAATGTTGTTTTACAAAGATGATTTATAAGAGCTGTATCGCTTTTATTTATAATCGGTTTTTTATCGAGAATTTTATATATTTCTTTAAGCTCTCTTCCAGTTGAATTATTATCTAATATATCGCAGACAACTGCTTGACGAACATCATTTCCACGGCCAAAAGGAACTGCAACCCTCATCCCAATTTCTAACTGCGAGAGCATATCCTTTGGAATTATATAAAGAAAGTCTTTATCAAAACTAAAGGCAGTTTTATCGACATAAACTTTAGCGTAAAATATGTCCATGATAAATCCACCTCTCATCTTTATTTTTGAAGTTTAACTTTTCCTTCATAAAAGTCGTTTATCGCCGTTCTAACAGCTTTTTCTGATGTTTTATTCCCCGCTTCTTCATTCCTCTCAGCTATCTGCCTTGCTCTTTTTGCAACCGCCACCACAAGGGTATACTGGCTATCGGTCTCGTCCATTAGCTTTGCTACTTTTAGTCTTAACATATTATTTACCTCCAAATAATCTTTTAATGCTGATTCTCTCAGCCTCAATAATTGCATTAACTTTAACTGCCGAGCGCTCTACTTTATCATTTGTAACGCAATAATCATACTCACCAATTAGTTTCATCTCATCTTTTGCTCGTTTTAGTCGTTTTTCAATAGTCTCTTTATCTTCAGTTCCCCTACCCTCAAGCCTCTTGCGAAGCTCATTCATAGATGGCGCAGTTACAAAAATCATAACAGCTTCAGGGAAAAGTTTCTTGATATTTAGCGCCCCTTCGGTTTCAATTTCCAAGATGATATTACGCCCCTTATCTATGCTCTCCTGAACTTTCGCCCTTGGAGTTCCATAGAAATTTTCGCAATATTCTGTATATTCTAAAACCTCATTGTTATCTATCATCGATAGAAATTCATCTCTGCTGACAAAATGATAATTTTCACCGTCTATTTCACCAGGTCTCTTATCCCTTGTCGTAACAGACACTGAATAGTCGGTATCATGCCTCATCGAGAGAAAATATTCAAGTACTGTTCCTTTTCCGCTACCAGACGGCCCTGAAAAAACTATTAACAAACCTTTTTCTTTCATTGTTGCTCCTCCTCCGTCTCTTCGGTCACCATTCTTCCAGCTATCGTCTCCGGTTGAACTGCCGATAGGATAACATGGTCGCTATCCATAATAATAACAGCCCTCGTTCTTCTCCCTTGCGTTGCATCAACAAGCATTCCCTTGCCACGCGCTTCGGTTATAATTCTTTTAACAGGCGCTGACTCAGGGCTTACTATTGAGACAAGCCTTAGTGATGAAACCATATTTCCAAAACCTATGTTTATAAGCTTCATAAATCTCCTTATCTATTCAATGTTTTGAATTTGTTCACGAATTTTTTCAATCTCGCTTTTTATCTCAACCACTTGAGTTGAAATATTAATATCATTCGCTTTGCTTCCAATGGTGTTTGCTTCACGATTAAGCTCTTGAACTAAAAAGTCCATCTTTCTGCCTATTGGCTCATTTGAACTTAAAAAACTCTTAAACTGCTCTATATGGCTTGCAAGTCGCACCGTCTCCTCGTCAACTGCAATCTTCTCTGATAGCAATGCTACTTCAGTTAAAACTCTCGCCTCATCTATATCGCTCTCAGCTAAAACCACTTTTATCTTATCGTGGATTTTAGTGCGGTAATTTTCAACTCGCATAGGAGCAATTCGCTCTATCTCTTTTAAGCAACTCTCGATAGACTCAATTCGAAAAAGCAGATCATCATAGAGCTTTTCGCCCTCACGCAAACGCATCTCATTATATTTCACAATCGCCTCAGCGGAAACAGCTTTAACCGCCTCTAAAATCACTTCTTCATCTTCTTCTGATTTCGTAATAACAAAAATATCTGAAAAGCGGCATAGAACAGAGGTTGTTATATCATTTTCAATTGATAATTCCGCCGATAGGTCATCAAGCGCCTTTTTATATTTAGCAGCAAGCGGTTTGTTTATCAAAACCTCGCTATCCCCTTGCGCAATATTCACAATAGATATGTACAGCTCAACTTTTCCTCGTTTAACAGACTCCGAAACAAAGCTCTTCATCTTGTCGTCTAAAAAGCCATAAACCCTTGGAATTTTTGCATAGAACTCAAAATACCGATGATTCACACTTTTAATTTCAACTGTTATCTCTCTACCATCTAATATCCTCGAAGCTCTTCCAAAACCAGTCATACTTTTAATCATTTAAATCACAACTCTTCAATTTATTATCCATTATATTTTACCATTTTTATCAAAAAAAAGCAAACTAATAGATTGATAAATTCTTAATGTTTAATAAATAAAAAAAGAGCGATGGTCACCCATCACTCTTAATTTTATTTAAACTTAGATAGAAACAAGAAGATCGTTTGAATTAACGGCATCTCCTGATTTAACAGTAACAGCTGAAACTGTTCCGTCAACAGGTGCAACAACGTCGTTTTCCATCTTCATAGCTTCAAGAACTACAAGAGTATCACCTTTTTTAACAACATCGCCAACTTTAACACGAACATCAATTATTGTTCCTGGCATTGGTGATGTTACCGGTGTACCGCTTGAAGCGGCAGCAGGGGCCGGAGCCGCAGCTGGAGCTGGTGCAGCAGCAGGTGCCGGTGCAGCTGCCGGAGCTGCAGTGCCAGCTTCGCCAACAACAACATCGTAAGCTGTTCCATCAACAGTAACTGATAGTCTTACAGGGGTATTCGCTGCTTTCGGAGCAGCTGCAGGGGCTGGAGCTGCCTCTTTGATAACTGCAGCAGTCTCAAGAGGTTTAACACCTTTTTCTCTGTTCTCGAAGAATTTAACAGCAACCTGCTGGAACATAGCATAAGAAAGAACATCTTCCTCGCTCTTAGCCCAAGGTTTAGCCTCTTCGCGAAGTTTATCAAGCTCAGGTTTTAGAAGGTCTGCAAATCTGCATGTTATTGGCTCTTCATCGCCGATAATCTGTTTTCTAAACTCTTCGCTGATCTCGACTGGAGTTTTACCATATTCGCCTTTTACCATAGCTTTAAACTCTTTGGTAACTGTTTTGTATCTCTCGCCGTTTAGAACGTTGAATACAGCCTGTGTTCCAACTATCTGCGATGTTGGAGTAACAAGTGGTGGATATCCACTGTCCTTACGAACGTTTGGAATCTCTTTTAGAACATCCTCAAGCAGATCCTCTTTTCCAGCTTGTTTTAGCTGAGAAACAAGGTTTGATAGCATTCCACCTGGAACCTGATAGATAAGAGTATTAGCATCAACGCCAAGCATCTTATGGTCTATTAGACCAGCTTTAACATATTTATCACGAAGAACTGCAAAGTGAGCACGAACGCTCTGAAGGCTCTTAAGATCAATTCCTGTATCATACTCAGTACCTGCAAGTGCCGCAACCATAGACTCTGTTGGTGCATGCGAAGTTCCAAGTGCGAGCGGTGAAATAGCTGTATCAATTATATCACATCCAGCCTCAATAGCTTTTAGCTGAGCCATTGATGCAAGACCTGAGGTATAATGAGTGTGCAAGTCTATTGGAATCTTAACAGCTTTTTTAAGCTCAGTTACAAGATCAAAAGCGATAGTTGGAGTTATTAGCCCCGCCATATCTTTAATACAGATAGAGTCAGCACCTTCGTTCTCAAGCTGTTTTGCATAGTTTACGAAATAAGGAATATCGTGAACAGGGCTTGTTGTGTATGA
>CAYJGN010000066.1:0-7552 GCA_964369635.1 uncultured Oscillospiraceae bacterium | reverse complement strand
TCACCCAATTTGTTAGACATATGGTAAAACAACTGTATGAACAATAAAAAGGGAGCAGTTTTGTAATTCGAAAGGGAAAACAAACAAAAAAATCTGACGCTTTATTTCAAAGTGTCAGATTCTTTTGTTTGGGGTATATTTATTTTGTTTAGCCGCTTCAAAATCTTATTTAGCTCAGTTTTCTCAATATTTTATCTGAAAGCAACATCCGATGCCATAATTTCATAAATCTGATAGGCAAAACCATTCCTTGTTTTGCAATATAATTTTTATCAAAGCTAATTTTAGTTTCCCTACTTAATTTTCGCCATTAATGATGCAACTCTTTTCGGGTCAACCCCTTTGAAAACATCTCCGTCATATTTTATCGAGCTTCCTATAATAGCACCATCTGCAACCTCAAAGAACTGCGCTATATTGTTTTCATTAACTCCACTACCAAGAATAACAGGAAAATCCCCCGCCATTGCTTTTATTTCGGATACCTGCTCAATGGTTGGGTTTTGTCCAGTTAATAGTCCTGTAACTATCAGCGCATCTGCACCTGAAGCTATCGCCTCGTGTACCGAAAATTCTATTGGTTGCGGGCATAGCGGGAATGTGTGCTTTGTGTTTATATCAGCTAAAATGAGAGCATCTTTGGGGTATCTGCCGCGAAGCCTTCCAAGCTTTGGTGCCGCAGCATATGTTACACCATGAACGCCCACCCTGTTCTCAACAAAAGCCTCTGCACGAAGAAAATCAAGGGAGCAGCTATAGGTAATCGCCCACTCAGCTTCAATATCGTTAAACTGAACATTAACACCAAGCACCATATCGCTTTTTTCGCGAAGCCTCGCCGCAATAGAGCTTAGCGCTGTAAGGGTTATGATTTCATTCTCAACTCCATAGGGAATATCGCCAAAGTTCTCGATAATAGCCGCATTTATTCCCCCTTCTTTGAGAGCTAAAAGGTCAGCCTGCGCCGCCTTATAAACCGCCTCTAAATCACCACCGTACTTAGGGCTTCCCGGAAGCGGGAGCAGATGAATCATCCCAATGACCGCTTTCTTCCCAAATTTACTATAAAAATCCATACTAACACTCCTTATTTTTCTAAATTTATTATATAGCTTTCTAAAACTATTTGCAATTTATTTTATTTTGTTTTATTATGATTTTATATTATTAAAGATTAAGGAGAAGAAGTATGAACGCGTTGAATATTAAAGCTCAGCAGATCGCAAGAGAAACTATGGATGCACTATACTCTTTTATAAAACCCGGTATTAGCGAGAAAGATATTGAGGCTGAGGCCTGTAAAATTATGGAGCAAAAGGGCTCAAATTCATGGTGGTATCACGGTGTTGGCGCGCTTGTTTTACTCGGTGATAGAAGCATTATCTCAACAAGCGGACGCGAATATTTCGCCTCTCCTGATAATATTGTTTCGCAAAATGATATTGTCACCATAGACCTTGCCCCCACCGTCGATCTCCATTGGGGCGACTTTGCAAGAACTATCTTTGTTGAAGATGGGGTTGCGGTGCGAAATGATGCCGACGTTAAAAATCCAGAGTACCAAAACGGGTTTGCAGCCGAAATATATCTTCACAACTTTCTCTTAAAAACCGCAAAAGAAGAGCTGACTTATGAGGATATATACTACCTCGCAAATGCCGAGATAGAAAAACTCGGATTTATCAATCTTGATTACCATAAAAATCTCGGGCATTCTATCGAGATAGATGAGAAAGAGAGGGTTTACCTTGAGAGAGATGTTAAGAAAACTTTTAAAGAGGTTGGCAAACCCTTTACCTTTGAGCCTCATATTATGGTTGAAGGTGCAAAAATCGGCTTTAAGCGCGAAAATATCTATTATTTTGAAGATGGAGTTCTTCGCTGTTTATAAAACTATCTCTTTGTAAATTTAAGGTTGTAGAATTTATATGCTTGAATTGTTATTTAGATACTGACTATATACATCGATTTGTTTCTTTGGAAACAAAATTTATCTTGCATTTTTTCAGATTGATTCTATATATCGAAGCTTATTTTCACGAATAAAACCATATTATAATCTTATAGATCATAAAAGGCATATTAGTTTCCTTTGAAACTAATATGCCTTTTTTATATAATTTCCAGTTTTTAATAAGCTATCGCTTTTGCAACTTTATATATATCACCGCAACCAAGCGTTATTATCAAATCCCCTTGCTTTGCAATGCTGCGAAGATAATCTTCAGTTGCTTCGAATGTTTTAAGATTCTCTGCGTTATCAAGCTTTTCTGCTATATCATCAGAATAGATATTATAGCTATTAACCTCGCGCGAACCCATAATTTCAGTGAGAATAACCATATCTGGTATTTTTAAAACCTCTATAAAATCATCAAACAACAGTTTAGTTCTCGAGAATGTGAAGGGTTGAAATACCGCTACAACTCTATCAAACCCCATTCTCATCGCCGCAGTGAGGGTTACTTCAAGCTCTTTTGGGTGATGAGCATAATCATCATAAATTAATGCGCCATTTAGTTTCCCAATAAACTCAAATCGTCTTCCAGCTCCTCTAAAATCTTCAAGTCCCCGCATAATCCCCTCTGTAGATACGCCACAGTAGTCTGCCGTAGCAGCCGCAGATACAGCGTTTATAACATTATGCATACCCGGTACATTTAACATAACCTCTAAAAGCTTCTCTCCTTTCTTATAAAGATCAAAGCTATAAAGCGCCCCACCTCTATCGACTATATTTTTCGGATAATAGTCGTTTTCTTCGCCAAATCCAAATGTTACCTTAGAAACAAGTATATTCTCTGTTGCTCTAACCGAATTCTCATCATCGCCGTTATATATAACAGCTTTTGTTGCTTTGCTTGCAAATAGATTAAATGATTTTATTATATTGTCAAGATTTTTAAAATAATCAAGATGATCTTCATCTATATTTAGTATAACAGCAACATCGGTATGCATCTTTAAAAAGGTATCGACAAATTCACAAGCTTCACAAACTATCGTCTCGCTACTTCCAAGCCTTCCGCTCCCATTAAGTTGCGGCAGTTTACCACCTATTACCGCAGATATATCGAGGTTATCAGCAAGCATTATAGTTGTTATCATCGAAGAGACGGTTGTTTTGCCGTGAGTACCAGAAACATTAATAGCATTTTGAAATCTCTCTGTAATGAGACCGAGCATTTCACTGCGCTCAATCGTTGGTATATTAAGCTCTTTTGCCGCGACTATCTCAGGATTATCCTGCATTATTGCCGCCGAATAAACAACAAGCTGACTTCCAGTAATATTCTGGGCACTATGCCCTAAAAAGACAGAAATACCCATACCACGCACCGCTTTTAGCGTTTCAGTCTCATTGTTATCACTCCCACTGAGCGAGAAACCCTGTCCGTGCAAAATCTGAGCAAGTGGATACATCCCACTCCCACCGATTCCTATAAAATGAATTTTCTCTATGCTATTTAAAAACTGCTCTGTTACCTTGAACATCTGTCGCCTCCATATTGTTGGTTTGATTATATTATATTTTAAAATCACAAAAAAATAAACACTTATTTTCCTCTCAACATATTATGTATCGAGGGTGATTTGATGAAAAAGATTTTAGTATTAGGTGATGAACCGCGTTTTGAATTTATTCGAAGCGAACTTGAAAGGCGCAGAAATATGGTTTTTGACGCGGTGGATGGGAGAAGAAAACACGATATCTGCATACTTCCGCTCCCGCTTTACCGATATCCAAATATAGATTATTCGCAAATATTTAAAAGTGTTAAAGCAAACTGCCCTATTCTTGGAGGTATGGTGCCCGACGAACTGCAAGCTATCGCAAAACTTCATGGCACTGAAATTCTCGACTACTATACAAATGAGCTACTGATGCAAAAAAATGCATATCTAACCTCTGAGGGTGCTGTTGAAATTGCGATAAGAGAAACTGAACACTCGATTTATAGCAGTAAAATTCTTATTACAGGTTATGGCAGGATAGCAACTGCAACCGCCCGGGCTTTTTTTGCTCTCGGCGCTGATATCTGCATTATGGCGCGAAAACAAACCGATAGAGAGAGCGCTCGTTTCCATGGATATAATGCAATTTCTCCCGAACAACTTAGCGATACTCTCCCGCAATTCGACATTATTATAAATACAGTTCCATCAATAGTTATCAAAACAGTTGACGTTTTGCAAATCCAACCAAACAAACTTTATATCGAGCTTGCTTCAAAACCTGGTGGAATTGATAAAACCGCGGCTAAAGAGCGAGGGGTACGGGTTATTGATGCGCAGTCACTCCCAGCCGCAACCGCTCCCTGCACAGCGGCACTAATTATACTTGAAAGCATTGAAAATATATTGGCAGAAAGGGGGAAAAGCTTATAGAAAAGCTAAAACTCGGCTATGCAATAACCGCATCATTTTGTACTTTTAGACGTGCAATCGATGAAATGAAACTGCTTAGCTCGCAATATGATGTAACTGCTATTATGAGCGAGTGCTCATACAATACAGACACAAGATTTGGGAAAGCCTCCGATTTCATTTTAGAAATTGAGGATATTACAGGTAAAAAAATCATTAACAACATTGTTACAGCAGAGCCAATCGGGCCAAAAGGTCTTTTTGATATAATGGTTATCGCGCCATGCACCGGAAACACCATAGCGAAAATCGCAAATGCTATAACCGATTCTTCGGTAACGATGGCGGCAAAAGCACATCTTAGAAATAATAAACCACTTGTTTTGCTCGTCTCTTCAAACGATGCACTTGGTGCTGGAGCTGTAAATATAGGGAAACTTATGGGTATGCGAGGGGTCTATTTTGTTCCGTTGCGTCAAGATGATACAATAAACAAGACGCGTAGTGTTGTCAGCGATTTCGCGCTAATTGGAAGAGCTATTGAAGAAGCGCTAATGGGCAGGCAGTTAAATCCTATTATCTACGGATAATTAAACATAGCAAAGCAGCTAAAAATCTTAAAGCGTTAAACTAAACTATATCAAAAGCAGTTATTTAAGATAAAAGAGATGTTAGGTGACATCTCTTTTTATCGTTCATCTCTTTTAATTTCAACTTTTCTAAATAGCTTATCGATTTACCTATCTTATCAAACTATTGACGGTATATCTACTAACATAAACTGCGGTCAAAATCCTTGTCTTCTATTATCCCTACAGTTGTTTTTTTTGTAGAAAAATAGTATAATATATACGATAGCACAAAAATATCTCGAACAATATTAGCATTTGTCTATTGATAGTTTTTATTAATTAATCACTATCTATTAGATTACTTACGGAGGAAATATGCAATCAAATCTCTTTCGCGATATATCAGAGGGAATGTCTTCTTTTTCAAAGGGTCAGCGTCTTATTGCTGAATACCTTTTAAACCACTATGACAAAGCAGCTTTTATGACCGCTGCAAAGCTCGGCTCTGAAGTTGGAGTTTCCGAGAGCACTGTTGTGCGATTTGCAACTCAGCTTGGTTTCCCAGGATACCCTGAATTTTCTAAGGCTGTCGGGGAGGCGGTTAAAGGAAGACTTACCGCTATCCAAAGGATAGAAATTGCAGATGAGCAGATAGCTGGTGGAAACCTGCTATCAACCGTTCTTTCGCAAGATATAGATAGGATTAAAAAAACTATTGAACAGATTTCCCCAGATGCATTTCGCAGTGCCGTTGGCGATATTCTGTCGGCTAAAAATATTTATATTGTCGGCGTGCGCTCCTCTTCTTCGCTTGCAAATTTCCTCGGTTTTTATTTCAACCTTATCTTTGACAATGTGAAGCCTGTATATGCTGAGAGTGCAAACGAAATATTTGAAAAAATTATAAGGATAGATAATGAAGACGTTATGATAGCAATAAGCTTCCCACGTTATTCAAAACGGACTATTAAAGCGGCTTCTTATGCCGCATCACGGGGCGCTTCGGTTATTGCTATAACCGATTCAGAAAACTCTCCACTATCCCCTCATGCAAAACATGCCCTCTTTGCAAAAAGCGATATGGCATCTTTTGTTGATAGTCTTGTAGCGCCACTAAGCCTTATTAATGCGCTTATAGTTGCTGTTAGTCTTGAGAAAAAAGAGAGTCTACTTCGAACATTTGAAAATCTTGAAAATCTTTGGGAAGAGATAGATATGTTTGAGAAAACAGAGGATGATAAAAATTAATGTTTGATTTAATAATAGTCGGCGCTGGCGCCGCAGGGCTATATGCCGCTGCAAATATCGAAGAAAAACGAGTTTTAATAATTGATAAAAACAATGAAGTTGGCAGAAAGCTTTTAATTACTGGCAAAGGTCGCTGTAATATCACAAACAACACCGATGTCGAAGGTGTTATACGAAATATCGTCTGCCAAAACAAATTCATCTACTCAGCTCTTTCAAAAACCCCACCGAGCGAAGTTATGAACTTTTTTGAGTACAGAGGACTTGCCCTCAAAACAGAGCGTGGAAACAGGGTTTTCCCAGAGAGCGATGATGCCAGTGATGTTGTTGAAGTCCTTCGTGACGCCGCCTTTAAATATAAGGAAAATGTTACCTTTAAATGCGCAGTTGTCTCTAAAATATTGGTTGAAAACGGTACCGCTTGCAAGGTTCTGCTGCAAAATGGCGAGGAAATTTCTGCTCATAATATCCTTATAGCAACTGGAGGCGCTTCTTATAAAGGAACTGGTTCAACTGGTGATGGGTATAAATTTGCAAAAGATTTAGGCCATACGATTAAGGAGATACGTCCGTCGCTAATTCCAATAGTAACAAAAGAGCGATGGGTGAGCGAGTTATCGGGTCTTTCGCTCAAAAACGTAACCCTTAAGGCGATTTGCAATGACAAAACAGTCTTTTTTGAACAGGGAGAGATGCTCTTTACCCACTTTGGAATTTCTGGCCCGCTTGTTTTATCAGCATCTGCTCTAATACCGCAGGGGGTTCCCTGTAAGCTTTTTATCGATTTAAAACCAGCCCTATCACCACAACAGCTCGATAAAAGAGTTTTGCGCGATTTTAATGAATTTCAAAATAAAGATTTTAAAAACTCGCTATCCAAACTGCTTCCTGCTTCATTTGTCGATATATTTGTAGAACTTTCGGGTATTGATGGGTTAAAAAAGGTAAACCTAATAACAAAAGAGGAGCGAGGTATTATCGTCGCACTTTTAAAAAGTATACCGCTAAATCTCTCGAAATTCCGCCCAATTGATGAAGCTATTATAACAAGAGGCGGCATATCTACCGATGAAGTTAATCCGAAAACTCTCGAGTCGAAGATAGTTCGAAATCTATTTTTTGCAGGTGAAGTTCTTGATATTGATGGATATACAGGCGGATTCAATCTGCAAATTGCTTTTGCAACGGCGGCGGCCGTTGCAAGCGAGATAGAGAGAAGATAATAGAGAAGCGATATAAAGTTTAATCGAGGATAAAACCAATAAAATATAAATAATCTCAGCTTCGCTACGTTTATTTATAAACTTATCTTAATGCGCTGTCCTCGCCACTGTGTGGCAACCGGACAAACGGCAAATTTATAT
>CAYJGN010000065.1:0-7639 GCA_964369635.1 uncultured Oscillospiraceae bacterium | reverse complement strand
CAGCAATTTCACCGCAAACAGGGGTTTACACATACTGATATAATTTAGCATGATAAAAAGAAGATGTCATTTTTTATGGCATCTTCTTTCTTCTTTTACTATGCTTTTTGAACATAGTCGCATTTTCGGTTTGCGCCTGCGACGCTATGCTTTTTGGGTATCTATTTTGTGCATGGCTTGGATTTAAGCAGTAGGCCACATCTGTAGATCTGCTAAAACAGTCCAGTGGAATGTTTTATGGTGCACGGCTCGGCAGTTCATCCTGAGGGTGTTTAGATAAATGCAGAAAAAGTTTTGCGAAAAAGGCTTGATGGGTTCGAGCGAGTTGTACCGTAGGTGCAACCCTCACTTATAAATAAAAAACATCCCCCAAAGTAAAGTGGGGGATATTTTTGTATATAAAACTTTTTAATAATAATTTGCTAAATTGCAAAGTTTTCACATCAGCTAAAGTTCTTTGAAACAGATTGGCAGTCAAGGACGCCATCTTTTTCTTCAAACAAGAATGTTATATTTGCACCAGAGTCATCAATAGCGTGATAGCTATAAGTGTGCTCGCTATGATGCTCACTTGTGCTTTGAACTGGTTCTTCGCCAAAAAGCGCTACTATTTCATCATAGTTCATCGAGATAAAAGAGCCGTTTGTAGAACCTGCGGAACCTGTATGCGCTGAGTAAAACTCAAGGAGCTTTTCTTTTGTGAGTGGTCCTTGTGCTACTACTTGATTGTTTGTATCTTCTTCTGGTTGAGATTCATTCATATCCTCACCTCCATCACTGGTATCGCTATCAAGCCCAAATTCAGCTACATACTCTTCATAGCTCGGTGGAAGTAGGTCATAAAGTTCGTTCCAAGGGGTGCCTGTTTCACGTAAGAAAATATGAACATCAAACGACTCGCCATCGTAATCATAATGGTAGATAAATTCTAATGCGCCATCGAAAAATATAGGTGATAGGTCAAAAAGATCATCTTCCGTGAGGTATTTGTTAAAGGTCCAAGCTTGGTCATCTATAATCGGTATAAAATATGTACTGTATAGCTCGATATACATGCTAATTGCACCTGTTTGTGAACCGTCATAGACTTCGAAATATGGCCCAACATCAGAATCCATAATACTTGCAGTTACATCAAAAACTCCCTCGCGATTGTTTGGTCCGGTGTAGTTTGCTATTGCCATCGTGCCGTACCATTCTGAGCCGGTTTCGAGCGATGTAGTTGGGGACTCAAAGGAGGTGAGATCATCTAAAAATGTATCGAATTCGCTCTTTTGTTCTTTTATTTCATCCCATAGAGGACTGCCTTCTTTGGTGAAAACCATTCGTGATTCGCCAAAATCGGGGTCGGTTGAATAAAGAATAAGGACATCTCCATCAAGCTCAAATGTTGATGATTCACCCTCTATTTCCATAGTTCCTGCATCAAAATCATACTCTACTTCACCAAGTGTTGATTCTCCAGAAAGAGACATTGTCCCAGTCCCATCAGGTGAAAATTCAAAATAGGTATCTTCTGCCATCTCCATAAACACGAGGTCTGCGTAGTTCATCTCACCGCCTAAAGAAGACATAGCGGAGAGAAGATATTTTCCCTCAAGTGCGTTATCGGCAGTTTCAGAGATGCTTTTAGATGAATTTTCAGACGATTTATCGTCTCCTCCACCGCAAGCCACAAGTAAAACAGACATCATTAGAGCTAAAGTTGCAATAATCCATTTTTTCATTATTTTACATCCTTTCATTTAGATAGACTGCGTTACAATTTTCTGGAAATAGATGTAACATAGCAAACAAATCTACCAAATATCATTTTTAGCGACTTATACTTAAATAAAACATAAAACGCTATTATTGCTAACAAACAAATTATAGCAAATATTTCTTTATTTTAAATGTGCTAAATAGCACATTTATATTAGGTTACATGCTTTAAAATGTAATTCGTATTAAAAAAATAAGGCGATTCAAACAAGTTGTCGATTTTATTTGTTAATTTCAGCCGAATGTGATAGAATTTTAAAGTAAGATTAAATATAATAAAGAGCTATAATTATAGATTAGCTGTTTGAAAGGATTTATCTTTTATGTTTAATAAAATTTGCGAAAATATTTACTACCTACCGCACAACCACTATTCCGATAGACCGGCAATAGGGCTTGTAGTTGGTAAAAGCTCAGCACTGCTATATGACAGCGGAAACTCATATAAGCATGCAAACGAGATTTTAGCTGGGGTGCGTGAGATAACAAACCTTCCGATAGATTATACTGTTCTCTCTCACTGGCATTGGGACCATGTTTTTGGTGCATATTATATAAATTCTCCAAATTTAATCTCCCATCCATTCTGTGCAAAGATGCTAAAAGAAATATCGAGCTATAAATGGGATGATATTTCGCTTGATGAGAGGGTAGAGCAGGGGCTTGAAATAGATTTTTGCAGAGAACATATCCGAAAAGAGCTTATGCCAGATGAGCGTGATAGCATAAAAATAGCAATACCGAACATCTTAGTTTCAGATAAGTTGCAGATAGATTTAGGTGGGGTTTCAGTTGAGATTTTTCATCTGGGCGGCGAACACTCAGAAGATAGTATCTGTCTTTATGTTAATGAAAGCAAAGTTTTGTTTTTAGGAGATGGAATTTGTCAGGAGCTATTTTTAGGGCCTTGGAGTTATGATTTAGCTGATATCGATAGAAGGCTTTCAGATGTGCAAAGTTACGACTGTCTGCACTATATTAATTCTCACTGGGATTATCAAAAAAAGGAAGAGTTTACAGAGTTTTGTAAAGACTTAAGAATTGCTGGAAAGGCAGTTGGTGATATTACTTCAAAAGATGCAGCATGCGAAAACTTTGCAAAAATTTATGGTAGAGAACCTTCCGACACTGATATTGAGAATATCACTTCGTTTGTTGAAGGGAATTTAAAGAGGTTAAGCAGACAATAGCCCTTGTTTTTGAGCAGTTAATTTTCAGCTCAACTAAAATAAATTTTAATAAATAACTGCTTGTAATAGAGTTATGGAAGTGATACAATTAGGTAATAAAAATGATTTGTTTGAAAGGTATAATATGAATACTACAGAAAATCAAAATGGAAAAATATTTGATAGCAGATTTAATATCTTAAGTTATGAGCAGTTTCTAATTGATAGTAAGACGAAAAATTTTAATAAAATTTGCATGACTGAAGTAATTAATGCAGACATGATGATAGCAACTTTCGGTGAAGAGAGATACAACAGGACAAGTGCTGAAGTTTTGGCTATGGGAAATCAAGCATATAAGATGATGGGTATAGATAATATCATCCATGTTTATATCCACACATATAAGACATTTATGGCTGTTGCTGATGATAGTATTAGCTATGACGATTTTTACAATCTTATGAAGATGAATCATGAGCAGTATGAGCTCATTCGCGGCAAGCAGACAGGCCTTAGCGGTATCTCGAGATTTGCTGTTGCAGAGGGTGACCACCTTATTGATAAAGTTTTGAGTGCTTACTATGTAAATAAAGATATGCAAAACAATTTTATTGTGGCTAAAGATGAAAGAGAAAAACTTTTAGCAGCGCAGGAAGAGAATGTTAAGATTTTAGATCTTTTAAACTATGCTATTGAAAATGACAAAGTTGTGCCTTTTTATCAGGGTATATATTGCAACAAAACAAATAAGATAACTAAATATGAAACGCTAATGCGGGTGTATGATAAAGATGACAAAGTTTATCCGCCAGGTGCTTTTTTAGATGCTGCGAAGACGCTTAAGATGTATCTTGCGCTGAGCAAAATAGTTATAGACAAAGCTTTGAATGATTTTGCAGATATTGATAGTGATATTAGTTTTAATATTTCGCTACTCGATATCCAATCGGATGAGTTTAGAAGTTGGTTAATTGAAAGGTTGAAAGAGCATCCAAATCCAAAAAGGGTAATAGTTGAGTTTGTTGAGACTGAAAACTATAACTCTAATAAAAATGATATGCTTTTTGATTTTTTAAGAGAAGTGCGTAAAATTGGTTGCAAAATAGCTGTTGATGATTTTGGTGTTGGCTATGCTACTTATACTTCAATAATTTCACTAAAACCGGAGATTATAAAAATAGATGGTGATATTATTAAAACGGTGGGTGTTAGCAAAGATAGCAAGATTATATTAGAGTCTATAAAATGCATGGCTGATTTAATCGAGTCTGAAACTGTTGCGGAGTTTGTTGAGAATAAAGAAATTCATGAGATAACAGAGGACTATGGAGTTGATTATGCTCAAGGCTATCATTTTGCAAAGCCAGAGCCTTTTGAGAAACTCAATATAGAAAAGTTGAAGTAATTTTATCAAAAAGCAAAGAGATATTTCATGATATCATTTTTTGATATTTGCAAGTTATGAATAATAATTATAAGAAAACACGATGCAGTTAAGTATTGTGTTTTTTATGTTTTTTTATTACATGTTAGTCACACAAATTTAACCAATTTCAAAGGGTTTTGCTCTTTACTTGTCAAAAACAATGTGTTATAATTTTAACGGAAACAAAATACTATTATAAATTTTGGAGGATGTTAAATGTCTATTATCAGTAAAGTTTATGCTCGTGAAGTTATTGATTCACGCGGTAACCCAACAATTGAAGTTGAAGTTACAACAGAGATGGGCGCTTTTGGCCGTGCTATGGTACCATCAGGTGCTTCAACAGGTGAGAGAGAGGCTTTAGAGCTTCGCGATGGCGACAAAGCTCGCTACCTTGGAAAAGGCGTTCTAAAAGCAGTTGAGAACGTAAACGAGAAAATTGCACCGGTTATTATCGGTATGGACGTTACAAATCAAAACGCTATCGACAAAGCTATGCTTGATCTTGATGGAACAGACTTTAAATCAAATGTCGGCGCAAACTCAATCCTTGGTGTTTCAATGGCTTGTGCGCATGCAGCAGCAGACCTATATGGTATGCCTCTATACAAATACCTCGGCGGATTCAACGGAAAAACTCTACCTGTTCCTATGATGAACGTTGTAAATGGTGGTAGCCACGCAGACTCAACTGTTGACTTCCAAGAGTTTATGATTATGCCTGTTGGCGCTAAAAACATCAAAGAGTCACTTCGTATGGGTGCTGAAACATTCCACAACCTAAGAAGCGTTCTAAAAGCTAAAGGCTACAACACAAACGTTGGCGACGAGGGCGGATTTGCTCCAAGCTGTAATGATGGAAATGAAGAGCCACTTCAGCTAATCGTTGAGGCTATAAAAGCTGCTGGATATGTTCCAGGTAAAGATATCTGTATCGCTATGGACGTTGCGGCTTCAGAGTTCCACAACAAAGAAACAGGTATGTATGAGCTAAAAAAATCAGGCGGCGGAACAAAAACAACTGAAGAGCTAATCGAGATGTATGCTGCTTGGTGTGAGAAATATCCTATCGTTTCAATCGAGGACGGACTTGGTGAGAGCGACTGGGATGGTTGGAAAAAACTAACAGACAGACTTGGCAAAAAAGTTCAGCTTGTTGGTGACGACCTATTTGTTACAAACCCAAGAATTCTAAAAGAGGGTATTGAGAAAGGTATTGCAAACTCAATCCTTATAAAAGTTAACCAGGTTGGTTCGCTAACTGAAACTTTCGACGCTATGGAAATGGCGAAAAAAGCTGGTTACACATGCGTTGTTTCACATCGTTCAGGTGAGACAGAAGATACAACTATTGCTGATATCGCTGTTGGATTTAATGCAGGCCAGATTAAAACAGGTTCAATGAGCCGTACTGACCGTATTGCGAAGTACAACCAACTTATCCGCATCGAGGACGAGCTTGGCTGTGTAGCTGAGTATCAGGGTATTGACTGTTTTTACAACGTTGACTAATCCTTATAACCAATAAATTAATGCGCTGTGAGATTTTCTTGCAGCGTATTTTTTATGGAAAACTAAAGGTTGCGCGCAGATAATATTTTGAGATTCTCGATCGTTTTAGCAATAATGGATTTGCCATAGTTTTATAGTTTTTTGCAAGGTTTCTGATATTTAAACTTTTTTAATATTTAAAAGTGGTGATTTTGTTTGCGAAATTTAGAGTTTTTGCGAAGTTGCTTTTTTGTTATAAAAGAATTTGAGTTTTAGCCTGCCAGCGCCCCGCAGAAAACGCACAAAGTGCGTTTTGTCGCACTTTGTGCGACGAGGACGATTATGAAATCGTCCCTGCGGGGGCGCGGTCAGAGCAAACCTCCCAAACCACCAAAACACCAAAACCAACCAAAACACCAAAACCAACCAAAACATCAAAACCAACCAAAACCACCAAAACACCAAACCGTCCAAACACCAAACCGCCCAACCACCAAAACATTTCAGCAATCAAACATAGCGGATTTTATATATTGGAAATAATAGTTTTACTCGCCTTTTAATATTTACTTCTTTTTCTTGCAAATTCTATCTTATATATGTTAAAATATAGCAGTTGGCAGAA
The DNA here is from genome assembly GCA_964369635.1 of uncultured Oscillospiraceae bacterium. GTDB lineage: Bacteria > Bacillota > Clostridia > Oscillospirales > Ruminococcaceae > CAYJGN01. Next base: position 1,161 of record CAYJGN010000065.1, on the reverse strand, counting down.
GTTTTTCTGCCATAATTTATGAGGATATGAGGGTATTTATGTTAAAACTTATTATAGGTGGTTTTGTTGTCGGTATAGCGAATATTATCCCTGGCGTCAGTGGTGGCACGATGATGGTTATCTTCGGTATATTTGGCCCTATTATGACGGCAATTAGCGAAATTTTATCAAAGAGCAGCATTAAGAGCAAGGTAAAACATCTAAAATTTCTGGGAATTCTTTTAATTGGTGTTTTGATAGGACTTGTGGCTTTTGCAAACATTATGGAATATGCCCTTGCAAACTTCCCAACCCAGACAAAATTTTGTTTTTTTGGTATGATTGCTTTTTCAATTCCAATACTTAAGAGAAAAGAGATGCCAAAAGAAAAAGTTAGCATAATACCGTTTGCAATAGGTGCTGTTATAATACTTGCGATGGTGCTTTTAGCACCAGTTGAAACAGATATGATTATAACTGAATTTCCGCCGATTGAGCTACTTTATCTCGTGAAGATGGTTTTCCTTGGTATTATAGCAGGCGCTGCGATGTTTATTCCCGGTGTTAGCGGAAGTATGCTGCTTTTAATAATTGGTGAATATTATCTCTTTAATTCACTTGTTGCAAATGTTACTTCGTTTGAGACGATAGTTTTAATTCCTCTTGGATTTTTATTCTTTGGGATTCTACTCGGTATTGTCTTGAGCTCAAAAGTTACAGCATACGCGCTAAAGAAAAACCACAGAGCAACAATGAGCCTTATATTTGGTCTTGTTATTGCAAGTTGTATTATGATAGTACCGTTTGACGCAACCTATGATATCATGACCATAGCAACTTCAGTTGTAGCAGCAGCTGTTGGTGGCGGAGTTGTTGTTGGAATTGAAAAACTTGTTAAATAGAGGTTTTAGATGAATAAAGAGGTAAATGGGAAAAGCGAAACCAAGATTTCTAAAAAAAAGATAGTTTTAATATCACTCGCAGCATTTTTAGTGGTTTATGTTCTGTTGCAGATACTGCCGTACAGAGGATTTTCGGGTGAATCGAACTTTAAAATAGAAGAGGGTGCGGCACCTCTTGTTATTTCGCATGGTGGAGCAAAACACCTGTATCCTGAGAATACCGTTATGGCATTCGAAGAGAGTTTTGAAATGGGCGTTGATGTTCTTGAGATGGATCTCT
>CAYJGN010000064.1:0-8520 GCA_964369635.1 uncultured Oscillospiraceae bacterium | reverse complement strand
CCATTAAAACCGCTCCTTTAGTATTTTAACTCAATAATCGCAAATTTTCAAGGACTTTTATAATTTTTTCTGTACGTGGTAGCATCTTTAAATCCGATTTGTGAAAACCTCTAAAAAATAGCAATAAAATTATGTAAAATGACATAGAAATCACCAGCGAAAATAGCAAAGAAATAAGATTTCCAAATATTTCCAATAGATAATTATAGCTAAAATAGCACAAAACGCCCGAAAAAATAGCTGACGTTATAGGTTTTAAAAAGACAGAACTTACCGAAATTTGCACCCCTGAAGTCACTTTAACCGATATTAAAAGTGCCACAAAAACAAAACTAAATGAAATAAGCGTCCCTATTGCGGCGCCATATATATTAAGAGTTGGGATTTTTATCAATTTATCGTTTATAAATAGCTTTAAAAGAGCTGACACAATCATAATTTTAATTGGAATATCTGTTCTTGAAAGTCCTTGCAAAATGCTTGCAAGCGGCATTGACAGACAGATAAAAACTATCGAAATCGAGAGGATAGATAAAAGCTCTCCCGATAGCGCAACTTCGTTTATCTTCCCAGGGTACAGCAAAAACATAACAGGTTTTGCAACCACCGCAAGACAAACTGCCGCAGGTGCCGCTATTGTCATAACAAGCCTTGCTACCGATTGGGTCCCCTGCTCTATTCTTGTTTTATTCTGCTCTGCTGCAGCTTTTGATATTACCGGTATAATCGCAATTCCAAAGGCTATCGTCATCGACGGAATGAGATTTAGAAAATTAAATGCTACCTGATATGCTCCATAAAGCATATTTGGCAACGCTTCAATATCGCTACCCAAAAGGATGTTATCCCCATAAACCGAAAGAAGGTATTTCGCTTCAGTTTCACTTAAAAGCTTTAAGCTATCCATAATTGTTGCAAGGTCTATGGTCCCTGTTATATTCGCTATAACCGCTCCAAGGGATATTGGAATTGCAATTTTCATTATGCTTAAAGTCGGATTATACCCACTACTGTTGCTTCGAACCCTTTTGAGAGCTGCGTCCCCTCGGTATCTAAAGAAAAGATATACGGCAGATAGCGCAACGCTTACCGTTATCCCAAACATCGCAGCCGCCGCTGCATAAGGGAGCACCACCTCTGCGGCATGCTCTTTTGATAAAAGGATAATTCCAAAAAAAGCTCTTCCTTCTCTTTGCATTTTGTAAGCATACTCAACTGTTAAAAAACAAAGAGACCATCCGCAAACAAGCTTTACAATAGCCTCAAAAATCTGTGATACTGCCGTTGGTACCATATCGGACATCCCCTGATAGTACCCTCTAAAAACAGCTATAATACATCCAAAAAACACAGATGGAGTTATCGCATAGATGCACAGTATCGCTTCGGGATTATTTATATATTTTGCAAAATAAGGCGCCGCTATATACATAAAAACAGAACCTATTATGCCAACTATAAAAAACATTATAAATGCATACCGAACAATAAGACGGATATTATCTCTGCGACCGCGCGCTTTATTCTCAGCAACAAGCTTCGAGACTGCAATAGCAATACCCGAAGTCGTTAGAGAATAGACGATAAAATAGAGATTATATGCAGTGCCAAAATATCCAAGCCCTGAAGTGCCTATCATATTTGTTATAGGTATTCTAAAAACAGCTCCTATTATCTTAACGATAAATGTCGATACAGATAAGAGGAACGCCCCCATAACAAAACTCTGCTGTTTGCTCTTTGACAATTGAACCCTCTACTTTCCAAAACAGCAGAGGTGCTACCGTCTACTGATTTATAAGCGTATTGTAGAGGAGTTGGTTATATGTTGGGAATGGCAATAATTGATTTGGTATCATACCCTCGATAGCATCGTAGATACTGCGCAGTTTCTTCTCTGCAGGGATTAGGCTATCTCTTGCAACAGTTGCTTTGTCGATATCATTTTGCAAGCTCTCGATATTCTCTAAGATATTTTTCACAGCAGCAACTGCACCAAAGATATCTTTATAGCATTTATTCATTTCGCTATACTGACCTTTTTCTATATCGCTATCAATACCGATTTCGCTATTGTTTTTAATTAGCGTGTAGAGATTTTTCTGGCAGGAAACTATTGCTGGGAGAATTTCATTCTGCGCCATCTCAATCATAACACGGCTCTCAATTACCGCCTTTTTAAGATAGATATCAATATTGATATCATACCTTGCCTGCAACTCCTCATTAGAGTATACGCTATATTTTTTGAAAATAGCACGAGTTGCATCACAAAGCAAGCTCTCAGCTGCAGATACGGTATCTCTAATGTCTAAAAGGCCGCGTTTTTTGGCTTCAATAATCCATTCATCACTATACCCATTTCCGTTAAATATTATTTTACCATTCTGCTCATAAACTTCCCGGATAATAGATAAAACCTCTGCGTCAAAATCAGTGCAGTTTTCAAGTCTTGTTGCGAAATCATCAAGCACCGAAGCAACAATAGTATTTAAAACGGTATTGACAAATGAAATGCTCTGCGATGAACCAGGCATACGAAACTCGAATTTGTTTCCTGTAAAAGCAAAGGGGGAGGTTCTGTTTCTATCGCTTCTATCTGCATAGACATTCGGCAGGGTAGGAACACCAAACTCTATCTCTCGTCTGCCCTCATCTTTTGGCTGAACCGCAGAGGTTGCGACCGATTTCAAAACCTCCTCGATATCATCACCAAGATACACCGAAATTATAGCCGGTGGTGCTTCATATCCACCAAGGCGGTTATCGTTGCTCTGCGAAGCGGCAGAGAAGCGAAGGAGAAGCGAGTTTTCATCTATCGCTTTGATTATTGCTGCCAAAAAGAGGAGAAAACGCATATTTTCATACGGCGTATCCCCAGGCTCTAAGAGGTTTTGATTATCATCTGTTGAAATAGACCAGTTATTATGCTTTCCACTTCCGTTTATATATTCAAATGGTTTCTCATGCAATAGACAAGCAAGTCCATGCCTATCTGCAATCTTCTTTAGCAGCTCCATAATAAGCTGATTTTGATCAGCTGCAATATTCACCGAGGTGAAAATAGGTGCAAGCTCATATTGAGTTGGCGCAACTTCATTATGCTTAGTTTTCGATAAAATCCCAAGTTTCCAGCATTCTTCATCGAGCTCTGTCATAAATTCGCTTATCTTCTCATCAATAGCTCCATAGTAATGGTCATAAAGCTCCTGACCTTTTGGAGGCCTTGCTCCAAATAGAGTTCTTCCACAGAGAACAAGATCTTTTCTTCTGCGATATAGGTTTTTATCTACAAGAAAATACTCTTGTTCTGCTCCAACAGTTGTATTCACCTTTTTGCAGTCATACTCACCAAAAAGGCGGATAACGCGAACCGCCTGTGTTGATATTGCTTTTTGCGAGCGAAGAAGTGGGGTTTTTTCATCGAGAGCTTCGGTGCTATATGAAATAAATGCAGTTGGAATGCAAAGGGTGACTCCTGCTTTATCCTCTTTTAGAAATGCAGGCGAAGTACAATCCCACATGGTATATCCACGCGCTTCAAATGTTGCACGAAGACCGCCTGAAGGAAAAGAAGATGCATCCGACTCGCCCTTTATTAGCATCTTACCTTTAAACTCCATTTTGATGCCGCCCTTTTTATTCGGGCTTATGAAGGATTCGTGTTTTTCAGCGGTAAAGCCGTTTAACGGCTGAAACCAGTGGGTATAATGGGTAGCACCGCGCTCAACTGCCCAGTCAAGCATCGCTGCAGCCACCTCATCTGAAATACTGCTATCAATTACCTCACCATCATCAATTACCTTTTTAATCGCTTTGTATGTCTCTTTTGAGAGACGCTCTTTCATCTCTTTTTGTCCAAACAAATTCGATGCATAAAGCTCCTCAGTTAAGCTTTTCTTTCCCATTTATACCCCCTATTTATTAACGCCTGCTTTGCATACGGGACAGATTAAATCATCCCTCTTTATCTTACTTCCGCAATTATAGCATCTATGCCCTTTTATCTGCTCTTCATCTTCATCGAGCTGTTGCAATCTTTTCTTCAGCTCGTCTATTCGCAATACCTTTAGGTTAATTTCACCGGATAAATCCGCTTCATACTTTTGGCTGTTATAATAATCGTTTCCAATCCCTCTTAAAAGCTCATCAATCTCTCTTTTAACCTTGCTTTTATCCATAAGGATATTAGCCCTCTCAGACATTTCACTGCCCTTTTTAACCGCTTTATTAAAGCAGTCTTTTGCCATTCCCTTCAAATCATCAAATTGCATAGTCAACCTCACTTTCTATTCTCTTCAAAAAACTCAATAACTCTATTCTTTCGCATTAACATCTCATCAAAGTTCTTTATATAATCTGTTGGGTATTTGTTTGCATAAACACGTTCAATTTTTCGCATAGCTTTTTCGTTATACAGCTTTGTAACGCCATTCGCGCCGCACGCCAAAATTGATTGGCACTCCTCCATTATAACGATATTATAATGCGATTGCGCACCCTCTTTGCAGTACCCGACGTTTTCACCGTTTGAAACGGTATTTTTCTGTCGGTAAAGGTAGAATGGGGTATATCCGTTATTATATAACATCTCACGACTTCTATCAACCATCGAAACAACATCACTGCGCTTTGGGTCAAATTTTTGAACGCCTTCAATATTTATATTTGAAGCTCGTTTAACAGTTAGGGTATGTACTGTTATATTCTCAGGGGCAAGCGATAAAACATCATCAATAGACTTTAAAAATCCCTCGGTACTCTCCCCTTGAAGTCCTGCTATAAGGTCGGTATTTATTATATCAAACCCATATTTTCGCGCTAAATTAAAGCTTTTAAAAAACTGCTCTGCGCTATGGTTTCGTCCTATATTTTGAAGTGTTTCATCATTTGTCGACTGGGTATTTATCGAAATTCTCGTAACTCCCCCTTCTTTTAGCGCGCAAAGGCGCTCATCATCAATGGTGTCCGGTCTGCCCGCCTCACAGCTATACTCAACGAGATTTCTTAAATCAAAATTCTCGTTTACAGTTTTCAAAAGATCAGAGAGCATCTGACCACTAAATGTTGTTGGAGTTCCACCACCGATATAGATTGACTTTAAATTGAGATTGAGCTTTGAAGCTACTTCTGCAGTTCTCTTTATATCTAAAAGGAGCAGCTGATGATACCTCTCAATAAGACCGCTCTCTTTATCGGTAGCTGTTGAGACAAATGAGCAATAGTTGCATCGCGATGGGCAAAATGGCACCGATAGATATAGCGAAAAATCATTTTCCTCCACTTTGCTCAGTATTTCCCGCTGTCCATCTGCTGTTTTAAAGAGAAGCTCCCTTTTATCTTTTTTTGCCAAATACCTCTCTTTTAAAAAGCTATCAATCTCCTCATTTGAAACCCCTTTGTTTTGAAGTTCCAAAACCTTTTTCACAGGTCGAATGCCAGTTAACAACCCATAGGGTGGTCGCATATTTAGTTTTTCACAGAGGAGCGAAAAGAGAAGCCGCGCTATCCACATCTCCTCATCGCTTTTATTATCAAACTTTGGTTTTTCTGCTCTTTTATATATTATTTCATCGCCGTATTTTATGTTAATTTCAAGAAAATCTATTGTTTTAATCTCGATAAAGTTTTCGCTCTCTTCTGCTTTAGTAGTTATCCCACTAAAAAACATCGAGGCAATATTTTTGCTCTCATATAAAAAATCATCATTGTCTATAGCAAATTTCATAGCTTCGCCTTTAATCATAAACATCAAAATCGAGGTTTTTAAGATATGGGTTGTTTGCTTTTTCATACGAGAGAGTACTGCTATCATCATGTCCGCAGAGAACGGTATAATCCCCCTCTATTGCATTTATCTTTTTAATGCTCTCTTTCATCACCGCAGTATCCCCTAAATACAAATCAGTTCTACCGACAAACCCCTTAAAGAGAACATCTCCTGAGAAGATAACATCCTCTGCAAATAGCATAGTGCACCCTGGAGTATGTCCCGGGAAAAATTTTGGCGTAAACTCTGTTTCTCCCACCTTAAAAGGGGTGTTTTCGCTATAAAAAACATCTGGGACAAAGCTCTTTGCTCCGCGAATACCATATTTCGCACCGCTATCAGGAAGCTTCTCTAAAAGCGGCATATCCTCTTTATTAAAATAAATTTTAGCACCTGATAACTCTTTTAGCTCGGCAACACCGCCAATATGGTCAAAATGGCCGTGCGTTATCAAGATAGCCTCTATTGCAAGACCCTGCTCTGATGCCGTTTCAAATATCTCCTTGCCGTGCGACCCTGGGTCAACAACAGCCGAAACACCATTATCATCAGAGACGATATAGCAGTTTGTCCCGATAGGTGGCACCTTTATATTAATTATTTTCATCTTCTTATCCCCTTTTTAGCTGATTACTGTCAGCAACAATAGTCACAGGTCCATCATTTATAAGCTCTATTTTCATATCACCGCCAAAAACACCCAACTTAACCTCTACCTCTGCTTTGCAGTACTCTGCAAAAAGAAGATATAGCTCCTCTGCTTTTTGCTGTTTTGCAGCATTTTCAAAAGATGGACGGCGTCCTTTTTTAATATCTGCGCAGATAGTGAAGTTTGAGACAATCAAAATCTTTCCACCAACATCTTTTACCGAAAGGTTAATTTTCTCATTGCTATCCTCAAAAATGCGAAGCGACGATACCTTATTTGCTAAAACTCTCGCATCTTCTTCTGTATCGAATATTGAAACTCCAAGCAGTATTAAAAGACCTTTATCTATCGCACTATGAACTTCACCCTCGCAGTGTACCGCTGCTTTTAAAACCCTTTGTACTACACAAGTCATATCCTCACCTCTATAAACTCTGCGAGCGCTCAACTGAGAGAACACTGTTTATCTTTTTGAATTTTGCCGTTATCGTATTCAACTGATCTTTTGAATTAACCCCTATTGAAATAGTTATAAGGCTATTGCGGTTTTTTAGAATATTTGCATTTAGCGAGAAAATCGGAATATGAAGAGAGGCGAGCAGAGTTGTTATATCTGCTAAAATCCCATCTCTATTAAGCGAAATTATATCGAGAGCAACTCTATAATCACCATTATTTGCAGTATTCCATTCCGCTCTGACAAACCGCCCTCTGTTCTCCTCGCTTATCCGCTCAATATCGGCATTGAGACAATCTTTGCGGTGGATAGAAACTCCAAATCCTCTCGTGACAAACCCAACAATCTCCTCACCCGGAAGTGGTGAGCAGCATTTCGCAAACTTTATAAGACAGTTATCAAGTCCCTCAACCGAAACTCCGCTCTTGTTTGCCCCTCCGCTCTTTTTAATTAAGCTATCTACTGAGAGCACTTCAGTCTTTCTATATTTTTTCTGATACTCCTCGCGAATACGCGGCATAATTTTAAAGAGAGATATCCCACGATAACCTACCATCGCATAAAAGTCATCAAGGGTATTGCAGTGGTGTTTCTTTGAAATCTCAAGAATAAACGGCTCGATATCGTCATCACTCATGACAATTCCCGCCTTCTTAAACTCCCTCTCAACTTCCACCTTTCCTTGAACTATATTCTCTTCTCGTCGCTCTTTTTTAAACCACGAGCGGATTTTCGTTCTTGCTTCGGTGGTTTTCGCAATATTTAACCAGTCTCTGCTCGGTCCATGGTTTTGCGATTTCGTCGTTAATATTTCAACAATTTCACCTGTATGCAGCTGATATTCAAGCGGCACAATTCGTCCATCAACTTTAGCTCCCTGCATACTATTTCCAACCGCTGAATGGATAGCATATGCAAAGTCTATAACGGTTGCTTTTGCTGGAAGGGTAACTATACCGCCCTTTGGAGTGAGCAGAAATATATCATCGGGAGTTAAGTCGCCCTTAATGGTCATTATAAGGTCTTCTGCATCCTCTTGTTCTTGCTGATTTAGTATAGTTCTTATCCAAGATAGCCTATCCTCGAGTTTTTTATCGCTCTCAATGCCGGCTTTATATTTCCAGTGGGAGGCGATACCATATTCGGCGGTATAATGCATCTCAAATGTTCTTATCTGCACCTCAATCGGAATCCCCTCACGCCCTATAACGGTTGTATGAAGAGACTGGTACATATTCTGCTTTGGAGTTGAGATATAATCTTTAAATCTGCCGGGAATTAACCTAAACATCTCATGGACAACACCTAAGATATTATAGCATTCCTCAACGGTATTAACTATCACGCGAATAGCATAAACATCATAAATTTCTTCGATCCTTCGCCCTTGCATATATAATTTTCTATATATCCCGTAGATACTCTTAACCCTTGATTCTATCTCCATCTCAGGGCAAATTGGGCGAATTCGACCCTCGATATTATCCCTTATCTGCAATAATAGATCATCATTTCGAAGCGCTCTGTTTTGCAGCTCCTCTTCTATCTGACCGTATGCAACGGTATCTAAAAAGCGAAGTGCTTTATCTTCAAGCTCTTCTTTGAGGACACGAATACCAAGCCTGTGCGCTATTGGTGCATAGA
>CAYJGN010000063.1:0-8383 GCA_964369635.1 uncultured Oscillospiraceae bacterium | reverse complement strand
CACCGACTGGGCAACAGTATGGAAATGGGTATAACCAAGCACCACCGACTGGGCAACAGTATGGAAATGGGTATAACCAAGCACCACCGACTGGGCAGCAGTATGGCAATCCACAGAATCCGATGCAAGCTCAGTTGATGGGCAGTAATCTATTTCAAAGTAAATATATTACTTTAATATTCGCTCTTGCAAATGTTGCTTTGTTGTTTATGCATTGGTTCACAATTCCGTTTTTCAGTGGGGCAAATAATTTCCTCTCGATGTTTGGTAACAGTAGTATAACTCCTAATTTTTCTATTTTTGATGTAACTAAATATTTGGGGGTTGTAGCGAATGGATATGGTGATACATTGTTGACTGTTTTTAGCGCGATTTTATCAGCTGTACCTATTGCGATACTAATTTTATATGGCTTGTTTGTTTTTTTGAAAATTTCCAATAATAGAATTCATAAAGTTTTTGGAATATTAGGACATATAGTAAGTAGTATATTTAGTATAGCTATATTTCTTTTTGTGACTTATGGAAATTACTATACTTCATCAAACTACGGTTCAGCATATTTATCAGGAAACATAGTTGATTTATCTATATTCTTCTATCTGTTTATTGTCATGAGTATTGCGGGACTTATAATGACTATTAAAGAAAAAGTTTAATTTAAAATGCACCATAAAGCTTTGAAAACTTTATGGTGCATTTTTGTTGGTTATTTAGTCTTGGTATCTTCTCTTTGCAATTCGTATATCTTCACCTGAAAATCTCAAAGTGGTGAAGTTGCCAGCAATTCGAGATACTATTCTATCGCTATACCGTCCACCGAGCTCTTTAAAAGAGAGGTTTGTGTTTATAATAGTCGGGCGGCGGTAGTTTATTCTGCTGTTTAATATGTTATATAGCGTCGCAGTGACGAACTGGGTTGTAAACTCAGCCCCTAAATCATCTAAGATAAGCAGGTCACAATCGATAAGGCTGTCAATCGTGTTTGCATCACTGCCATAGTTTTGGAATTTTTCTCGCTCAAGAACAGTTATTATGTTTAACCAGCTTGTGTAGATAACGTTTTTGCCGCTCTCTATTAGCGAGTTTGCAATAGCGAGAGAGAGATGGGTTTTGCCAAGTCCTGTATTCCCAACAAACAAAAGGCTCTCGTTTTTATTTTCGAAACTTTCGCAGTATTCTTTGCAGTGCGATAGGTTTTTAGCCATGTTCTTTTGATTATCACCGCTGTAGAAATCGAGTGAAAAATTTTCAAATGTTGAGAGGGCGAGAGGGCTTATGCTATTAACTTCAATAGCCTGTATTCTCTTCATCTCTTCTTTAATGCAGCTGCAAAGCTTGCTGTCACAAAAACCGGTATCTTCGCAGTGCGTACAGTAAAATTTATCTTCTATAACATCATCACTTAAGCCGTTTTGGACGAGAACTTTTGAAATCTCTGCTTTTATCTCCTCGATGGATTTGCTGAATTTCTCATATGAATTGCCGGCTAAATTGCCGCTGAGCGCTTGCGAGACAACTGCAATACCTTCTTTCGATAGCTTTCTATCGAGATCTTTTAAAATGGGATATTCCAAAAAAAGCTTATTTCGATTCATTTCATTATTATGCAGACTTTCCGCTCTGCGTTTTGAAATAATCATAGATGCTTTGTCAAATATATTTTTATCATATGCCATAATTGGCACCTCATTTCAAATCGTTATCTAAAAAATCATAGTCGATAGAACTCGACGAGCTCTTTGTTTCTTTTGGTTTCTCTAAAGAAGCAAGCTCTTTAGTATTTGTAATGCCTTGCTTTTCCCAGTTTTTCAAAACTTTGTTTATATATGCAAACGAAACTTTGCCTGTTGAATCAACTGAACGGTTATACCCTTCGCGGATAAGGTCGCTGCTATATCTCGACTCGATAATCCAATCGGCGATAAATGCCTTCTCTTTAGCAGAAAATTTCCTATCGGTAATACCGAATAGCGATCGAACTTTGCCCTCGGCATCATTTTTGTGGTTTAGAAAAATCAGATGTTTCTCCGCTTTATCAAGGGTTAAAATTCCGCTGTCGTGCCAGTTGAAAATCTCCTTTTCAATTGCTCGAATAGAGGTTTTGCTCTTCGCTTTGCAGTAGCTTAAAACATATAAAACAACCTCTGGCGGCATAAGCGTCTGCTCTGTTACCGCAATTAAGCTGCCTATTTCGTGGTAGGCTAAATTTCTGCTTAAAATCTCCTCTGCCTTTGTATGCAAAAATTTTAAATTATCGCTCTCTGAGAGCTTTTGCGCAATTTCAACGCGCGATAGTTTATGTTCGCGATTTGATTTTATCACAACATTTTTAAATTCGGTCTCTTTTATATTAGAGGGAGTGTTCTCTACCGCTTTTTCTGTATCTGAAACAATTCCCACCGAAATAAGATGCAAAATAGCTTCCTCAACTTCTGTGGGCGAGAGCTTTAACTGGGATGAAAGCTCACCCTCGCTATAGCACTCTTTTGGATTGCAAGCTAAAAAAAACGCAATCTTAAAAGCGATAGGGGGAGTCATCTTTAAATGTTCTGTTATAAGGGATACTGGAACTGCAAAAACTCCCTCGTCATATGGCAGTGCGATTTTAGCTTTCATACTTCACCTCGTAACATCCATTATAGCAAACTTTGATTAAAGAAAAAAGTGGCAATACTTGTTTTTTTGCAAATTTTTGTTATAATTAAGTTATAACACAGGAGGAAATATAATGAAAATAGAATTTAAACCAAAAGGCGTATGTGCAAGAAAGATCGAAATTGAAGTTGTTGATAATAAAGTTGAAGCTATAAATATCTCAAACGGTTGTGATGGATATTCTCAAGGAGTTATGAGTTTACTTATTGGAATGGATAAAGATGTTGTTATCGAGAGACTTCGCGGAATAGATTGCAACGGAAAAGGGACATCATGTCCCGACCAGATATCAAAAGCGCTCGAGACGATAAACGGCTAAATAAAAAAAGGATACCGAAAATTGATTCGGTATCCTTTTTATTATAAATCAAGTTTATAGATATCATCGCCATCTTTGCTGCTATCAAAGAGAAAGTTTAGCTTTTTGAGCAGATTAATTGAAGCGATATTTTGCTTATCAACCCCTGCTTTAATAGTTTTAATACCCTGGTTTGATAGGTAAGTTGTGAGCGCTAAAACAACCTCGCTTGCAAATCCAAGGCGAGCCTTTTCTGGGGTTATCGTATAGCCAATATAGCAGGTATCATCCTCCCGCGAAAGATAAATATCACCGATAAGCTCGTTTGCATCTTTGCAAATAATAGCAATCTGCACCCCGTCATAAATTGTTGCTTCAGATAATAATACCGATTTGTATTCGTTTACTGTCATGCCCTTGAAATTTTGATAGATCATCCAATCCAAATTGTTTCGATAGAGGATAAAGTTATCTATATCTTCTTCTTTGAAATTTCGCAGGTAGCAACGTTTTGTTTCAAGTATCATAAAATTACCTCTAATATATTTGTTTCATCATTATAACAAAAAAACATATTTTAGTCTACAAAAGCTTATAGATAGAATTTTTGATAATTAAATTAAAGAAAAGCTGTCAAAGGTGTTATTTTTTTATTTTTTGCATAGCTATTTATGAGGGTGATAATATGATAATTTATAGTGAAATGGCAAAACAGGCGATAGCAAAAGCGAAAGAGTTTTCAGCTGGTGAGGGGTTTATTCGCACCTCTCACCTACTGGCGGCAATTGCTTTTATTCCGGATAATATTGCAAAAAAAGTTTTGAATAACAACTCGGTTTATTATGAAAATATCAAAAAGAAGATTGATGCAAATATAAATGAGTCTGAGGGAGGTGATAGCATTCGGACGAAATCTTTTGAAAAGGTTTTGGCGAATGGGTGCGAATTTTTAGCTGCATTTGAAAACGACTCGCTGACAACTGCCCATCTACTGCTTGGTATTATCAAAGAGAGCGGATGCGAGGGAGCGATTATCCTCTCGAGCTGTCATGATAATCTGCTTAAAATTGCCGATGAACTATCGCTGATATTAAACTTCAATCTTTCTCAGAATAGCGATGATGGCGGTAAAAAATACCTTCAAAAGTATACGAGAAATCTCTCGAAACAAAATGAGAACAATAATTTAGCTGGAAGGGATTTTGAAATAGAGAGGATACTAAATATTCTGCGTCGAAAAACTAAAAGCAACCCATGCCTTATAGGTGAGCCAGGTGTTGGAAAAACGGCTATAGTTGAGTCGCTTGCATATAAAATTAAATCAGATGATGAGCTTCGAGCCTTTAAAATTCTATCTCTAAATACCGCGGCGCTTCTTGCCGGAACAAAGTACCGAGGGGATTTTGAAGAGAGGATAAACGGGATAATTAGCGATTTGAAATCTTCAAAGAACACTATTCTTTTCGTCGATGAAATTCATAACCTGCGAGGTGCTGGAGGTGCTGAGGGGGCAATAGATGCGGCAAACCTCTTAAAAGAGGTGCTATCGAGAAACGAAATAAAAGTTATAGGGGCAACAACTATTGCAGAGTATAAAAAAATCGAGCAAGATCCCGCATTTGAGCGGAGATTTCAGCCTGTTTATGTCGAAGAGCCAACTATTAGCGATGCATATATTATGCTTAAAAATATAAAAGAGCAGTTTGAACAGCATCATAAGATAGCGATAGATGATGAGCTGCTTTGGAGTGTTGTTAAATTATCGAAAATGTATATCTATGCAAGGTTTTTGCCAGATGTTGCAATAGACCTACTCGATGAAGCGGCGGCAACGTCAAAGCAACGCGGTGGTGGGAGTCTGCTTGAAGAGGATATTTTAAGAGCATTAAGCTCGATGAGCAAGGTGCCAATAGACAAGATAAGAACAGGAAACATAAAAGATTACAAACAAATTAAGGAGAGGATAAAGAGCAAATTAATAGGTCAAGACGCAGCGGTAGATGCAGTAGTTGACTCGATGATGATAAACAGTGCAGCTATTAAAGATAAAAATCGACCACTTGCAGTCTTTTTCTTCCAAGGAAGCTCAGGTACTGGAAAAACCTATCTTGCTTCGCTTTTGGCAGAAGAGCTTTTCTTTGAAAACTCGCTGATAAGACTTGACATGTCAAACTATTCAGAAGCGCACAGCACAAGCGCACTTATAGGCTCACCGCCGGGATATGTAGGTTATGGTGAGGGAGGAAAGCTTACTGATGCAGTTAAAAATAAACCGTTTTCGATAGTTTTGTTTGATGAGATAGAAAAGGCAAATAATTCTATTTATAACCTGCTTCTTCAGATTATGGACTATGGTCAAACTGCTGATAGCACCGGTCGAGTGGTTAGTTTTAGAAATACTATATTAATCTTCACATCAAACATAAATTCTAAAAATGCGCGAAGGTCGCTTGGCTTTTTGGAGGATAACGAACCGACCGCAACAGAAGCGCTCACCGATTACTTTAGTTTTGAGTTTTTAAACAGGATAGACAAAATAGTTCCGTTTAATGAGCTTTCGGTAGAAAACCTTGAAAGAATAGTATGCAATAGTTTCGATGAGCTAAAAGAGCGGCTTCGAAATAGAGAAATAGACCTTTTGTATACAAGCGAAGAGATAGAGCATATTGCAAACAAGATTTACGATAATAGATTTGGCGCGAGGGCAGTTGATAGATATTTCAAAGACGAGATAGAGACAAAAATAGCAAATACATTGCTATCCAGAGATGACGTATCAACCATAGAGATTCGATATAAAGATGAGAGCATTGTCACCGTGATAAAATATAAAGGTTGACAATAGGCTTTATTTGTACTATAATTAACCGGAAAACAAGGGGGTTAAAATTATGAGTACAAAAAAGATAACACAAACAGCGCTTTTCACAGCGATAATGATAATCTGCTCGCAGATAACAATACCAACAGGTATAGTGCCCTTTTCGCTCTCGATATTTGCGATATATTTTATAGCTCTGTCAGTTGATAGAAATCAAGCGGTTATGGCGATAGTTATATACATTTTGCTTGGAGTAGTGGGTCTTCCGATATTTGCGGGTTTTGGCTCTGGAGTTTCGAAGATAATGGGGCCGACAGGTGGGTTTATAGTGGCCTATCCGATAATGGCGTTTATAGTTTCAACTATTACAAAAAGCAACAAAATTCTCTCGCATATAATTGCGATAACGCTATCAACAGCAGTCTGCTATCTGCTTGGAACAGTTTGGTATAGCTATGTTTTAGCGGTTGACATTAAAACCGCAATAATAACAGTAGCACTTCCATACATACCATTTGATATCTTAAAATATATCGCTGGATATTTTGTTGCGAAATCTGTGAAAAAAGTGTTAAAATACAGTGAAAAAGCAAATTAGATATTGAAAAAGTATAGGGTTTAGTATATTATTATATAGGTAGCCGCTAAATGCGATTTTGGTGAATTTTTGATAATAAAGGGTGAAAGAAATTTGTTTTTTACCATTTGCTATTAATTTTCACTCCGCTCTTTTATGGGTGGATATATAATAAGGAGGATATTAAATGGATTTTATCGTTGAAACATCTGCGCGTCATCTGCATCTTTCAGAGCAAGACCTAAAAACGCTTTTTGGAGAGGGTGCTAAACTAACGCCAAAAAAAGATTTATCGCAACCAGGGCAGTATGCCTGTGAAGAGAGGGTTACAATAGAAGGACCTAAAAAGAGCATCCCAAATGTTATAGTGCTCGGTCCAACAAGACCTGCAACTCAGGTTGAAATATCGCTTACCGATGCTCGTATGCTCGGCGTTGCGGCCCCTATTCGTGAGAGCGGAGACGTTGCAAATAGCGGCGGATGTAAGTTAATAGGGCCTGCTGGTGAAGTTGAGATTAAAGAGGGCGTTATCGCTGCAAAAAGACATATACATACAACACCAGAAGATGCTGTAAAGCTTGGCGTTTCGGACAAAGAGATTGTTAAAGTTCGAGTTTCAAGTGAGGGTAGAAACGTTATATTTGATGATGTTGTTGTTCGTGTTAATGAAAACTTTGCAACAGCTATGCATATCGACACCGATGAGTCGAATGCCGCAGCGGCAACAATGACTCAAAGAGGCGAAATAGTTAAATAAGAGATTATTTATCGGCAGATAATAAAAATGGGATGGTATTACCATCCCATTTTTTGTGGTTTACATTTCAATGGCATTGCGATAAAATGAGATAAAGACATAATTAATATGGTTATCCATACTTTAACTGCAGAAATTTTTTGTTTTATCAAAGCAAAAGGGGAGCGCAAAATGAAATCAATATTTGTATCAAGTACATTTCGAGATATGCAAAGCGAGCGTGATATCTTAGCGCAAAAGGTAATACCGAATTTAAATGTATATGCAAGAGAATATGGTGAGAATATCCGCTTTGTAGATTTGCGCTGGGGCGTTAACACCGCAGAGCTCGGAAGCGAAGAGGGAAATAAAAAGGTGCTATCAGTCTGCCTTGATGAGATTGATAACACAAGACCATATATGATAGTGCTTGTCGGTGAGAGATATGGATGGATACCGCCAGCAGAGCTTCTGAAAACAGCGGCAGACAGCAAAAAGCATCCACTACATGACTATGAGAAAAGCGTTACCGAGCTTGAAATTGAGTATGGTGCGCTTGGTGAGAATGCAGATCTATCCCACTGTCTATTCTATTTCAGAGAACCGCTTAAACGCGATGATATCCCCGTAGATATGCAGGGTGCATATATAGAGC
Organism: uncultured Oscillospiraceae bacterium; assembly: GCA_964369635.1. Classification (GTDB taxonomy): domain Bacteria; phylum Bacillota; class Clostridia; order Oscillospirales; family Ruminococcaceae; genus CAYJGN01. The sequence goes on along the minus strand of CAYJGN010000063.1, from coordinate 638 downwards.
TCGATCCTGATACCGAGATGAAATTGCAGACCCTCAAAGAAAAAATCAAAGCTTCGGGCGCTCTGGTAAAAAGCTACTCTTGTGAATGGAATGAACAGGCAGAGGGGCTATCTGTTCCTGATAACTTTGCAGATATGGTGGAGGAAGATGTTAAAAACCTCTTTGCACGGGACTTTGAAAAACTAAAGGATTTATCTTGGCAGCAGCGAGAAGAGATATCAGCTGCTCTATTTGCGCAGCAGAAAGCAGCGCAATTTTCGGCAAGATACCCTGTCCTTGAAGAGATAGAAACCGAAATTAAAAAGCCAGAAACAAACCTCTTTTTAATGCAGGGCGTTGCTGGAAGCGGTAAGAGTACCGTTATGGCAAAGCTTCGTGAGCGACTAACAGACGAAAACGAAATATTCTTTTTCGCAAGCGGAAACTCCGCCCGCTCACAAACAGCATTTGATCTATTAAAACAGATAGTCTACAAACTTGAAACATTGACAGATGCAAAAGAGCATTTTGGTGAGGAATATGCGATATATAAAAGCGGAAGCAAAGCCGCTTGGAGCGACGGTCGAGAAAAACTATCTCTGAACGACGGTCGAGAAAAACTATCTTCGAGTGACGGAGAGGGCAAAAAAGACCTTGAA
>CAYJGN010000062.1:8372-8681 GCA_964369635.1 uncultured Oscillospiraceae bacterium | reverse complement strand
CAACAGAGACTGTTAAAAGACTAATTAAAAAAGCACAGTAAGAAAGCACAAAAAACGGAGGTAATTTATGAAAGAACTTTTAAATTCAATAGTATTGGGACTTGTTGAGGATAAAACATCTATAACTATAACAGAAGATGAGGTAAACGAAGAAGGAGTGATCGTTTTCCACCTAACAGTAGGACCTAATGATATGGGTAGAGTTATAGGAAAACAAGGTCGCATTGCGAAAGCTATTCGTGTAGTTATGAGAGCTGCAGCTAATCGCGAAGGTAAAAAAGTAGCTGTTGAGATAGAATAGCTAATTTA
>CAYJGN010000062.1:3646-8362 GCA_964369635.1 uncultured Oscillospiraceae bacterium | reverse complement strand
ATCGACTCGAATGTTTTTTGCAAACGAGCTGATGCAGATATCAACCCCTATATTAATTTAAGAGAAAATAGCATCGAAAGAGAAGAGTTGCCGCATTGCAGTTTGCGGCATACTATATAAGGACAGGGTAGAAAATTATGGAAAAATATATTCTGGCGGCAGAGATAGTAGCGGCACATGGGCTTTTAGGTGAAGTGCGTGCAAATGTTTATGCAAACGGCCCCGAGGTCTTTGAGGGGATAAAAAAAGCGAAGATAGGCGATGATTTTTATGAAATTATCGGTCTTAAATACAAAAAAAATCAAGCGGTATTAAAACTTCGAGATATAGACAGTGTCCAGCAGGCGACGAAATTTGTCGGTAAAAAAATATTTATAGACAAAGAGATGATTAAAATAGCTGATGGTGAGTTTTTTATAGAGGATTTAATAGGGCTTTTAGTTGTTGATATAGATAGCGGTGAGAGATACGGCGAAATTTCAGAGGTCATCCAAAACCCAGCAAATGATATATATGTTGTTAAAAATAAAGATAAGCAGCTTTTAATTCCAGCGGTGCTTGAAATAGTGCCTGAAATTTCACTTGCTAAAAAAACAGTTTATATAAGACCTATAGAGGGGTTGCTCGATGATGAGAATTGATATTGCAACTCTTTTCCCAGAAATGGTGGAAACAGTCTTAAAATCGAGTATAACCGGTCGTGCGCAGACTGCTAATATTTTCGAGCTTCACTGCCATAATATTCGGGACTTTAGCGATAACAAGCACCGACATGTTGATGACACGCCATATGGCGGTGGGATGGGGATGGTTATGAGCGCAGAGCCTATATACCGCTGTTATGAAAACGTTGTCCAGCAGATTGGGAAAAAACCATATGTCTACTATATGTCGCCACAGGGTAAGGTTTTAAGTCAAAGAATTATTAGCGATACTTTGGATAAAGAGAATATTTTTATCCTCTGTGGGCATTATGAGGGTGTTGACCAACGGCTTATTGATCTAATTGTTGACTGCGAGGTCTCAATTGGGGATTATGTTTTAACAGGTGGGGAGATTCCAGCAATGGCTTTTGTCGATTCTGTTGTCCGTCAGATAGATGGAGTTTTATCAGATAAGAGCTGTTTTGAAAACGATAGTCATTTTGACGGATATCTTGAACATCCACAATATACAAAACCTGCAGTTTGGCGAGGCCTTGCAGTTCCAGAGGTTCTTTTGTCGGGAAATCACTCAAAAATCGAGCAATTTCGCGAAAATGAGAAAAAACGCGTCACTATGGAAAAAAGACCCGATTTACAGAAGAAATGAGTAAGATAAAGCGTTTGATGGCTTGAAAATCTGTAGTGAATAGTGCTAAATAGTGTTGAAAAAATTATGTAAATATTGCACAACAGTTTCGTTAGATTAATTAGAATGTTTATGATAGTTTTAGAAAAATTCAATAAAGCATCAAAACCTTTGACTAAGGTCATAAATATTGATATAATGTAATTGACCTAATGTACTTAAAAGGCTATTATTATTGAGGGAGATCTAATTATGCTTGTTAAAGAGGTAACGGTATTAAACCAAGTAGGACTGCACGCAAGACCTGCAACGTTTTTTATCCAGAAAGCAAATGAATTCAAGGCTTCTATTTGGATTGAGAAAACCGATAGAAGAGTAAACGCGAAGAGTCTGCTCGGTGTTTTATCACTGGGAATTATCGGTGGAACTGCTATTAAAATAATTGCAGATGGTTCCGATGAAGTTGAAGCAGTTGAGGGACTTGTAAAACTTGTTGAATCAGGATTTGCTGAATAGAAGTTAATAGGGAAAACAGTGTACCGCAGTGGAGTTTATATCTACTGCGGTATATTTTTGTTGTAAAAAAAGTACGAATACTATAAAATAGAAATATATTTAAAACCGATAAAATTCGTTTGTATTTTTGCTTCGATGTGAGCATACTTATAAATGGACAACATTTTTAGAGTGGAGAAAATGATTTGGTTAAAAAATTAATGATGTTTTTTTTAATAGTTACATTTTTTATAAGTTTAATGCCAACGATGACGCATGCCGCCGAAATTCCTTCGATAAGCAGTGCATCAGCGGTTTTAATTGACGCGCAAACTGGTCAGGTCTTATATGAAAAAAATATGCGTGAAGTACGTGCGCCTGCAAGTATAACAAAGATTATAACCATATATCTCTCGGTGCTATATGGTGCGGCGGAAGATGTTTATACTGTAAGCGAGCGAGCGGTAGATTTAATCCCAGAAGCGACGACAGCAGGTCTTATACCGGGTGAGATAGTAACCCATCGGGATATGCAGTATGCATCTATGCTATGGTCTGCAAATGATGCCTGCAATGTTATAGCAGAAGGGACTGCAGGGTCTATAGAGGGATTTGCAAATCTTATGAATGAGTTTGCCGTATCAGCCGGTGCACTCGATACTTTTTTTACAAACCCGCATGGTCTTCCCGATAAATATCATCAGACAACAGCCTATGATATGGCTCTTATGACGCGAATAGTTATACAAAATGAAGAATTTAATAGGGTGTTTGGAAGCGTTCAGTATAATATGCCTGCAACTAATCTAAGCGATGATAGAGAGATTACCAATATAGATAATATGCTAAATCCCGAAAAAGATAGCTATTATGAAGAGGTATTTGGTGGAAAAACAGGCTGGACTTCAGCAGCACAGCATACGAAAGTAACAGTTGCAAAAAGCGGGAATAGAGAGCTTATAGCTGTTGTTATGGGGGGAGCGACGGGAGCTATTACCTATAATGATACGAAACAACTTTTGGACTATGGCTTTGAAAACTTCAAAGAGATAAGCTTTTTAGCCTCAGATGTTGAGCCTATTCTGGTGGATGTATATGATGGTAGGTATAGGGTTGGAATAGTCACCGCAACATTAAATACCGGCGGCAGATATCTGCTAAATATTGATATGAGCTCGGATGATGTTTTCTATACAACAAATATTCCAAGCAAACTATCAGTTGATGAAACCGATTATAGTTACTTTAGGTTTTACGCGATGATTCCATCAGCTGATGGATATTTTCCTTCTGAAATCTCTATTCCACTCACAAGTGACTATACAGCGCTCAATTTGAGTTTTACAACTCAGGCGGGACTGACAGCACAAAAAACGGTAGAATTTCTGCTAAATCCATTTGTTTTATTAACGTTTGCATTTATCGTTTTCACGGTAATACTACTTATATTAAAAAAACTTTTCTACCGAAAAAAACCAAAGCGAAACCGCAGGCGGCATATAAAAAGGATGAGGAGAATAAGCTAAATATAGCAGATTTTAAGGGATTTCAAAATTATAGATTTATGCAAACTAAAAGAGAGGTGAACTAAAAAGCTCACCTCTCTTTATTTACGATTATATTTACTTTAAAGATTAATTTCAAATAAAGCGCAGACTTTAAATTTTGTCCAAGGCCCGAAATCATTTGCTTTTACTTTTTTTATTTTTCGGTGCGGGATCTGTAAGATTTCCAGCACGACCCGCCGCAATAGCCCATAGATAGATAGCCGCCGTCGTTGCATAGGGGGAATAGCGCTTTTTATATCGGGCGAAAATTTCAGGGGTAATTTTTCTGTGCCGATAAAGCATACGCATACCACGCAGTATTGCAAGGTCACCATAACTTATAACATCGGGGCGACAAAGGCAAAAGGTCATGATCATTTCAGCTGTCCAAACGCCGATTCCTTTAATTGAAGAGAGAATTTTAATTATCTCCTCATCGCTTTTATTTGGAAGTTCTTCTAAAGAAAGCTCGCCAGAAACAACGCTATCTGCAAACCCTTTAATATACTCGGCTTTTCTAAATGTCATCCCGCATTTTTGAAGTTGCGGGACAGTTGCGCTGCTAATGGTAGCTGCGTTTACTTCACAAAGAAGCTCGCATAGTCTGCCCCAGATAGTCCGCTGTGCAACAACTGAAATCTGCTGACCTATTATATGGTGGACTACAGATGAAAACAAATCAGCATCGAGCTCTCTTTTAACATCGCCAATAATATCAATCGCAGAGCCGAGTTTTTTATCTTTTTTCTTTAGGTATTCTTTTTCTCTCTCGCCATATTCAAAATACATATTAGTTCCAATCAACATTAAAATCAGGCATCTCTTGTTTGTATATATCGCGGTAGATTGTGTTTGCTATCTTTGAAAACTCTTCTAAAGATAGCGGTTTTTTATAGCTTAGAATATTCATTGGTATAGAATCATCGCCCTTGTTTAGAGGGGGTTGACTGTATTTATATTCGTTATGATAGAAATCATTTTTTTGATAAAATTGAAGCCTCTTTTTGCCGACTTCATCGCTTGGTAGCTCAATTTCAAGGACAACATCGCCGGTTGTTTTAGAAAGTCCGTATTTTAGGATTTTTGAGCCATACCCTTCCTTGCGATAGCTCTCGCCGACTGCAAGATGTTCGATAAAGAATAAATTATCAAGCTGCCAAAATGAGATAAAGCCAATAAGGCTATCTGTTTCATCGTCGATAAACTGATATAGAGAATATCTCTTATCGTTTAATATATCTCTTTGGTTGTTATAGTGACGATATTCATCGGTAAGAAAGTATTCAGTTAGCATTTTATATACTTCATCGAAATATGAAAAATTATTTATCAGTATCATAATTATCTGTTTTTATCAAGAAAATCTGCAACTCCTAAAATCAAA
>CAYJGN010000062.1:0-3636 GCA_964369635.1 uncultured Oscillospiraceae bacterium | reverse complement strand
ATCGTCTTTAAAATGGTTTGATATAAGCTGAAGCCCAATAGGCATGCCGCTGTTATCATTGCCGCATTTAACCGAAACTCCAGGAAGTCCTGCAAGGTTTACAGTTACAGTATAGATATCAGAGAGGTACATAGAAACAGGGTCTTCTCTCTCAACTTTTGATAGGGCGGTACTTGTTGTTGTTGGGGTGAGCATTATATCGCAGCTATCAAAGATAGAGTTAAATTCCTCTTTTATCTTTTGGCGGATAAGTAGCCCCTTTTTATAATATGCATCGAAATAACCAGAGCTTAAAGCATAGCTTCCAAGCAGAATTCTGCGTTTAACCTCTTCCCCAAAACCATCTCTTCTTGTATTTCGGAGCATAGCTTCATAATTTTCGCCATCTGCCGAGAAACCATACTTAACACCATCATATCGTGCAAGATTTGAGCTCGCCTCGGAAGATGAGATTAGATAGTATGCAGGAATAGCGTATTTTAGCGATGGCAATGAAACAGGGATAAGCTCTGCTCCGTTTTTCTCATAGAACGAAGCGGCAGCAAGGACAGACTCTTTGACCTGTGGGTCAAGTCCCTCTCCGAAAAATTCGGTCGGAACAGCTATTTTAAGACCTTTTATATCGCTGCCAATTTTACCGCCAAAATCTTTTATACCGCTATCTTTGCTTGTGGCATCTCTGCTATCTTTGGTAGCGATAACATTTAAAACTTCAGCACAATCTTCAGCGCTATTGCCAAAAACACCAATTTGGTCAAGAGAAGAGGCAAAAGCAACAAGACCATATCTTGAAACAGCTCCGTAAGTTGGCTTAATACCTGTTATACCGCAAAAAGAAGCCGGCTGACGTATAGAGCCACCTGTATCGCTGCCAAGGGAAACAGGCGCGAGATTCCCAGCAACTGCCGCTGCGGAACCGCCAGAGCTTCCGCCTGGGATTTTAGATAGGTCATGTGGATTGCTTGTCTTTTTATAGTATGAGTGCTGGGTTGAAGAACCCATAGCAAACTCGTCCATATTTGTTTTGCCGAGCATAACAGCCCCTGCATTTTTCAAGTTTTCTATAACTGTTGCATCGTATGGCGGTATAAATCCTTCAAGCATCTTCGAAGCGCAGGTGGTTTCAACTCCGTTTGTGCAGATATTATCTTTTATAGCAATAGGAATTCCGCAAAATGGGCCAGCTTTTCCATCATCTATTAGTTTTTGCGCTCTTTTAGCATCTTCGAGGGCGATATCTTTAGTAACTGTTAGAAATGCGCCGATTTTATCATCATCGCTCTCTATTCTATTTAAATAGTCAGATGCAAGCTCGACTGCTGAGATTTTTTTGCTACCCAGTGCCTCTCGCATCTCTTTTATACTCATATTTTCAAAAGACATACTAATCCTCCATAACCTTTTTTGTTTTAAATAAACCCGCAGCACTATCAGGAGCATTTGCAAGTGCCTTTTCAGTTGGGAGCGACTGGGTTATTTCATCATCGCGAAGGGGGGAGAGCTGCTTTTCATCGCGAAGATTCTCTTTGATGTCCGATAGGTCGATATCGGCTACGGTATCCATAAATTTTATAACATTCTCCATACTGCTCTGCATATCAACAAGCTCATCTTCCTTGTATGAAATTCGCGCGAGATTATAGAGGTGGATAAGTTCTTTTTTGTCTATCATAATTTCCTCCGAAAAAATTTTTCTCTAACTATTATATAATATTTTGCCATTCTAAACAAGATAAATAAAAAATCGCTTTACTTTACCCTCAAATAATATTAAAATAGTATCTATATTTTGCTTATTTCAGATAGTCGCTCTCCATGTGGGAGCTTATAAATATTATTGGGAGGAGAAGGTTATGAACAAGTACAGACAGCTTGCATTTAATACAGTTATATTTGCGGTCAGTACCTTTAGCTCAAAGCTTCTTGTCTTTTTTTTAATGCCCCTTTATACAAGGGTGCTAACAACTACCGAGTATGGTGTTGTTGATTTAATTGTTCAAACAGCAAATCTGCTACTGCCGATAGTATCGCTAACTATGGGAAGTGCAGTTATTCGGTTTGCGCTCGATAAAAAGTATTCAAAGCAGGCGGTTTTTACGGTAGGCGTTAATATGCTGCTACTTGGGTTTGCAGTTTTGATAATCGCCTCACCGCTACTTATGCTCCTTGAGATGATACGAGGGTATGAGCCGCTTGTTGTTTTATATGTAATGACCGCTTGCGGGCGAACTCTCTGTACCCAGTTTGTCCGCGGCAGAAAGCTTGTGCGGTTATTTGCTATTGATGGAGTTATGTCAACGCTAACAACGATTATATTTAATGTTTTATTTCTCGTTGTTTTCAAAATGGGGATAACAGGATATGTTTTAGCAACTATAACAGCCGACTTTATATCTATTGCCTTTTTATTCTTTGCAGGCAGACTTCGCAAGTTTTATAAACCGCGTCAGAAGCTTCGCCGCCTTTATAGTGAGATGCTAAAATATAGCGTTCCGCTTATACCGACAAAAGTCTCATGGTGGTTTACTAATGTTTCTGATAGATATCTTGTAACTTATTTTGTTTCAGCCGCTGCAAATGGACTGTATGCCGTTGGAAATAGGGTGCCATCGGTAGTAATTCTTGTTTCAACGATATTTATCGACTCGTGGCAACTCTCAGCAGTGGGCGAAAAAGAGGGTGCTGAGAGGGATAGGTTTTTCTCAAACGTCTTTAACAGCTATTCAAGTGTTGTTTTCATAATTGCGGCAGGACTTATTGCAAGCTCAAAGATTATTACTCGAATACTTGTCAGCGAGAGCTTTTTTTCATCGTGGCAGTATATTCCTTTTCTTGTTATAGCGACCTCGCTATCATGCCTTGTAACTTTTCTTGGCAGCGTTTATACTGTGCATAAAAAGAGTATGAGAACCCTTTCAACTTCAATGCTTGGATCGATTTCAAATATTGCTATAAATCTTGTTATGATTCCGATATGGGGCGTTCAAGGAGCGGCTATTGCAACCCTTATAAGCTATCTGCTTGTTTTTATAGTGCGTATAGTTGATACAAGACAGTTTATAAAGATAAAAATTAATTTTCTGAAATTTATCCCGATGATTGCACTTATTTTAATAGAAGCTACAATTATGGTCTTAGATATAAAAAACAGTGAGATTTATGCATTTGCAATAGCGGCTTTTATTGCTGCTGTTAATTTCAAAGAGATTCTCTCAATGGCAACAAAACTTTTAAAAAGAGGTAATAAATGATAACTAACTCGAAAAAAATGCTGTTATGCATTATAACGTCGCTTTTTTGGTTCTCCCACTATGCATATGTCTCATATATGACGCCAAACCTCTCATTGCTTGGTGCAACACCTGAGTTTATAGGTCTTATATCCGGTGCTGTTGGAATTTCGCAGATATTTTGCAGAATACCGCTCGGCATGATTAGCGATAAATATCAAAGCCATAAAGTATTTATAGCTGCTGGTTGCTTTATAAATTTTGTTGCCTGTACCCTTATGTATTTTAGCTTTGAGACGTGGCATTTCCTACTGCTTCGTGTTATAACCGGTATCGGCTCTTCAACATGGGTCTGCGTGACTATTATGTATAACAATTATTTCGAAGCAGACGAGGGGGCGAAGTC
>CAYJGN010000061.1:0-8867 GCA_964369635.1 uncultured Oscillospiraceae bacterium | reverse complement strand
ATATCCATGCATTTAGTGCATCTCGGGCTAAAGCTGCAACCCACAGGTAAATCTCTCGGGTCCGGCATTAGTCCATCTATTGGAACCAGTCTGTCAACGTCGTCATAAAGCTTTGGAATAGAGCTGAAAAGTCCTATTGTATATGGATGACATGGGTTTTCAAATATCTGCTGTGTTGAACCATGCTCAACTATTTCACCAGCGTACATAATAGATACAAAATCACATGTTTCTGCAACTACACCAAGGTCGTGCGTTACAAGTATCATAGCAGTGTTAAATTTATTCTTCAGCTCATCAATAACATCAAGTATTTGTGCTTGTATTGTTACATCAAGTGCTGAGGTTGGCTCATCTGCTAAAAGAAGGGCAGGCTCGCAAGCGAGTGCCATAGCTATAACTATACGCTGTTTCATACCGCCTGAGAATTGATGCGGATATTCCATATGACGCTCACCGGAAATTCCAACTAACTCCATCATTTCTTTTGCACGCTCTAAGGCGTCTGCGCTACTTATCTCGTTATGAAGTAAAACGACTTCTTGAATTTGTTGTCCAACGCTAATAACGGGGTTTAGAGAGGTCATAGGGTCTTGGAAGATCATACTGATTTTAGAACCTCTAATACTGCGAATTTCTGCCGGCGACATATCCAAGATATTTTGGCCTTCATATAAGATTTCTCCGCCATATATCTCACCGGGAGGATCCGGAACTAAATTTAGTATGCCAAGTGCTGTTGTTGTCTTACCGGCACCTGTTTCGCCAACTAACCCTAAAGTTGTGCCACGGTCTACAGATAGAGAAACATTTGTTACCGCAGAAACAATACCATCATCAGTGACATAACGTATGCACAGGTTTTTTATTTCTAACAATTTATTGTTATCACTCATAAATGATTTTGGGTCAAGCGCATCACGAAGACCGTCGCCCAATAGATTGAGCGCAAATATTGTAAGCATAATAGAAAGTCCCGGGAACATTACCATATGTGGGTATTGAGTAAAGTAGTTACGCCCCTCAGTTAGCATAGCACCCCATTCAGGTGTTGGAGGAGTTATACCTAAACCTATAAAGCTCAGACCTGCTGTTGCTAATATGGCACTTGCTACTCCTAAAGTTGCTTGAACAATTAAAGGTGATAGTGAGTTTGGAAGTATGTGCAAGAATATTATTCTAAAATCCGTAGCTCCTGTTGCGCGAGCAGCCTCGACGAATTCTTGCTCTCGTACCGATAAAAACGATGCTCTAACAATACGAACATAGTTTGGCACACCGCTTATACCAACAGCTATCATAACGTTTATCAGAGTATTACCTAAAGCCGCTGTAATGGCGATAGCCAATAGAATTCTTGGAATAGCAAGAGCAACGTCAGTTGCACGCATTATAATTAAATCTACCCATTTGCCATAATATCCAGCGAGAGCGCCGAGTATTACTCCGACAATACCAGAAATACCAACAGCTATAAAACCTACCTGTAGAGAAATACGAGCTCCATATATTATGCGGCTAAGTATATCACGCCCAAAGTTATCTGTACCCATTGGATGCGCAAAAGACGAGGATTGATACGCTCGGTCCAATACTATTTCTTCATATGGATAGGGGGCAATGAAATCGGCAAATATAGCTGAGAATACCAAAACTGCAATTATGAAAAGTCCGAACATTGCGAATTTGTTGCGACGGAGTCTTTTCCATATTTCAAATGTTTGGCTGTGTTTTTTATTTTTAGCCACTGGTTGCCTCCTTTCTTTTCTTCTTGCCTCTTGAATAATTAGCTTTGATTCGAGGGTCTGCGTAAGCATATAAAATATCAACGAACAAGTTTATAAATGTAAAGATAATAGAAATTAAAAGAACGCCACCTTGCACTACAGGGAAGTCACGATTTTTGATGGAAGCAACCATCAATCTCCCTATCCCTGGTATAGCGAATACGCTCTCCGTCAGCACAGCACCACCAAACATCGCTCCGATTTGCAAACCTACAACTGTCAATATAGGAATAAGGGCATTTTTTAGTTGGTGACGAAGCAAAACTACCATTTCTTTTTGACCTTTAGCACGTGCGGTGCGCACATAGTCCTGCTTGTTTACCTCAAGCATACTCGATCTCGTCATACGAGTGATTGTTGCAGCAGTTGAGGTTCCGATTGTAACTGCCGGAAGTATCCAGTGAAGCGGCGTCGAAATGCCGGATACGGGCAACCAACCAAGAGAAACAGAAAATATAATTATGAGAACCATACCCTGCCAAAAGTTTGGCATTGAAACTCCGAGTAAAGCAAAAATCATAGATGAATTATCAAATAGAGAGTACTGTTTAGTGGCGGATATTATACCTACCGGGACACCTATTACTATTGATATAAGAATACTCCAAAACGTTAGAGTTACTGTGGTTGGTAGTTTATCAAATAATTCTTCAGCGACAGGATTACCAGTACTATAAGATACACCCATATCTCCTTGTAGTAAGTCTACTACATAATTACCATAGCGCACTAAGAAAGGGTCATTTAGACCTAATTCTTCCTCAAGGGCCTCAAGTGCCCCGGGTTTTGCTGCGCCTTCCTCTCCAAGTATCGCCATTGCTGGATTTCCCGGAGTGAAGTATAGTAATGTGAATATTACGAAAGTAACAGCAAAAATAACAGGTATAATCAGTAATATTCTTTTAATTACATATTTTAACAAAAAAATCCCTCCTTATTATAAATTTGCCGATACCACAAATAATGAAAATAAAAAGTGGTAGTTAAGTTTTAAAGGAAGACCGCTGATAACCTGCGGTCTTCCTTTTTAAAAATTACATAGTGTAAATAACTTAGCAATAAAGTTTCTTTATATACCAATCAAAATCAATGTTATAAATTGTTTATATATTAAAACTATGATTTAGTAACGTCTTTCAATATGCTTCTGCCCGATGGGTGATTAACATAACCTTCGATATTAGCACGAACACCAGTTAAGTTTTCTTGATTCCATGTAAATATCCAAGGAGCATCTTCGACAACAATGTTTTGAGCCTCTGCGTAAAGCTCTAATTGCTCATCGATATCTGTTGAAACTCTGGCTGCGTCAATTAGCTCATCAAATCTTTCGTTTGTGTAGAAAGCTCTGTTACCAGGGGTACCATGAGCACTTGAATGTAGAGTTGTATATAGACCTTGGTCAGCTGTACCTGTTGCGTTTGACCATCCTAAGATGAACATATCGTGTAAACCACTTGCTGTATCTTCAAGATATCTTGACCACTCAACATATTCGATAGAAACAGTTACACCTATCTCAGCAAGCTGGCTTTGCACCAATACTGCGATATTAGCTCTATCTTGGTTACCGTCATTTACCCAAAGAGTTGTTTCGAAACCATCTTCAAGTCCAGCTTCTTTTAATAACTCAAGAGCTTTTTCAGTGTCGTAATCATATCCTGTTAAAGAATCATCGTAAGCAGCTACCATAGGGCTTAAAGGACCGTTGGATTTGCTACCTGCACCGTGGAATACAGAGGCAACGATAGCTTCCATATCTAAAGCGTAGTTTAGAGCTTGACGAACACGAACATCATCAAATGGAGCTTTGTTTGTGTTTAGACCAATGTAAGTAACTGAGAAACCAAGATCTCTCGAGATTTTTAGGTCAGGGTTTTCTTCTGTACGGCTGATGTTAGGAGCACCGATATCATAAACTATGTCAACGCCGCCTGTTTCAAGCTCTAACATTGCTGTTTCTGTTTCTGGAATAATTCTAAATATTATACCATCAGTACCAGGTGCGCCGTCCCAGTATTCTTCGTTAGCTTCTAAAACGATTTCACTATCTGATTCCCAGCTGACAAATTTAAATGGGCCTGTTCCAACTGGTTGATTGCCAACATCATCGCCAGCTTCTGTAACAGCTTTTTCATTCATAATAGCTGTAAGAGGGTTTGCTAAGTAGTCAATAGAAGGTGCGAATGGGTAAAGGAAGTCAATGCTGATATTGTAATCATCAACTACTGTAATACCATCTATATCGATAAAGCTAAGTGTGTTTCCCATCTGAGGTGAATCATAACCTCTTTCGAATGTGAACTTAACATCATGAGCTGTGAATGTTTCGCCGTTGTGGAATTTTACACCTTCACGCAATTTGAGGTTTAGAGTTAAGCCATCGTTAGTAAATTCATAGCTTTCTGCAAGAAGAGGGGAAATTGTGCCGTCATTTTCTTGTAGGAATAGTGTGTCAAATATCTGACGGAATACACGAGCACTTGGTTGGTCGTTTGTAATCTGCGGGTCAAGTGAAACCGCATCGGCTTTCTGTGAAACTATAAGTACTTGCTCGTTTCCTGCTCCGCCGCCTGAACATGCAGTCAAGCTTAGTAGCATTGCAGCTGCTAAAAAGGTTAGTAGTATTTTTTTCATGTTTTTCTCCTTCCGATTATCGCTCTATTAAGCAAATGTGTAGCTAACTATATTAGCGATTTTATAATAATAGCAAACGATCACTAAAAAGTCAAGATTTTGACACATTTTCTTAATATTATAATAGTTTTAATGTGGCTAAAAGATATGTTTTGTATATTTTGATGGCTTTTGCAGCTTAGCTATCGGCTGATTGTTGCCTAAATACCGATATATTCTAAGTTTTTAGCAAATATGCTGGGCAGAATGTAAAGGTTTTTTGCCGTAATAAGTATAGAACAGCCAATCGTAATTATGTAGAATTATTCGAATCATTATTTCTCTTTTTTTGATAAACTCATAATAAATATATTTTTAAATTCTCCACAAGAGAGAAACGTCCACCATTTGATGAGGTGAATGCGCTTTTATATCCATACATACGAGTGCGGCTTTATTAGAAGATTATACGAAATGAAGACTTTTATAAAGAAAACAGTGTGATTAATTTTGATACACTTGAGAGATTTGGCGAGTATCAGATAGGTGCAGTGTTTAACATAGATGTTCTATCTGGCTTCTCCTCCAGCAACTTTATTTCTTTCGCCACTCAACAAACCCAACCCCTACCATCTGTTTATTAAAACCGCAGCTCACCAAAACTGTTCTCTCTGTTTTGCCGTCTGTTGGAGTGTCAATTTTGACACTCTCTATTTTTTTGCTAAATGCTAAATATTTATGATATAATAATTAAAATATGGTTTGTTTAGTTAGATGTGTTTGATGGGGGAGCTATGAAGGGTTTTTATCAAAAGCTTAAAGATAGATATTTTGCAGCAGACGATGATTTTCGAGTTAGGATATTCAATCTGTTTGCATTTGCAGGAATTATAATCTCGATTACAATGTCAATTCAAGCACTCGTTATGAACACCGGATTCATGGATATTTTAGCAAAGGCTCTTTCAGGTGTTTTTACCCTTGTTATGGTAATTTATCTCAACAGAACAAGGCGGTATAAATATGCGTATATCATAACGATATTTGTAGTATTCATCCTCTTTTTCACCTTGATGTTTTTCACAGGTGGCGGCTACTATGGCGGCATCACTTCATTTTTCGTCTTTGCGGTAGTTTTCACAACCTGCATGATAGATGGCAAGGCGATGTTTTTTATGGTGGCGATGGAGCTTTTTATTTATACGTTTATCTGCATTATCGACTATCTCTACCTCGATTTAACCGCAGGATTTAAGTCGGAATTTGATTACTTTTCAAGTATGGTAATCTGTTTTTTAGCGGCGTCTTTAGCGGTCGGAGTGACAACATATCAGCAGGTTAAGATGTACAAAATGCAGCAACTAAAGCTTGATGAAAAAAACCAGATGCTCGCGCAAATAAGCAAGAGCAAAACAGAGTTTTTAGCAAACACCTCCCACGAGATGCGCACCCCGCTTACTGTTATTTCAGTAAATATTCAAACTGTTATGGGGCTTTTAAACCACGCAAAAGAGACAAATGAGGGTGCTGAGATGAGCGAGCTTTTGTCAGACGCGCAAGAGGAGATTATGCGGCTTAGCAGAATTGTAGGAGGGATGCTATCCCTCAATGCATTAAGCGAGCAAGATGAGCGGCATAGAACAGATTTCTCGGCTCTTCTTTTAAACGTAACTGATATGTTGCGCCTTGTTTTTGCGAAAAACAACAATAGCATTATCTTAGAGCAGAGCGTAAAACTTACTGCATTTTGCGATGCCGATTTAATGTCGCAGGTTATAATAAATATCCTTCAAAATGCAAACAACCACACGAGTGGTGATACCATTCGGATACGCG
Organism: uncultured Oscillospiraceae bacterium; assembly: GCA_964369635.1. Taxonomy (GTDB): domain Bacteria; phylum Bacillota; class Clostridia; order Oscillospirales; family Ruminococcaceae; genus CAYJGN01. The sequence goes on along the minus strand of CAYJGN010000061.1, from coordinate 2,628 downwards.
CATTTACCGACAATGGAGATATAAAAGTTGAGGTGAATGATAACGGTTGTGGAATACCGAGTGAAATTCTACCGCGCGTTTTTGAGCGTGGAGTTTCACAGGGCGGGACAGGCTATGGGCTCTACCTCTGCAAAACGGTTATAAATTCTCACGGAGGCGATATATGGGTAGAGAGTACCGAAGGCGCTGGTTGCACTGTTTCGTTCAGTTTGCCGCTATACCAAGGTCAATACGGAAATAAGGATGGTGCAGATGAACAGTAAAGAGATTATAAATAAGCGCATTTTGCTTGTTGAAGATAACGAGAAGATCTTAAAAGGAAACACAAGACTCCTTACCTGGGAAGGTTATATCGTCGATGCAGCAACGACTATTTCAGAAGCGAGAACTTTCATTGATGCGAACAGACCAAACATAATTATCCTCGATATCATGTTGCCTGATGGCAATGGTGTCGACTTTATGAAAACACTGCGACTAAGCTGTGCTAAAGATATACCAATTCTTCTTTTAACTGGGCTTGGCTCGCAAGAGGATATTATAGAGGGACTTAGACAGGGCTGTGATGACTACATAACAAAACCGTATGATTTTCCAATATTACTTGCGAGAATTGAGGCGCTTCTCAGACGCGCAGGACGGGTACCTGAGTATATTGAAGAAGGTGGGCTTCGCCTTGATATTACAGCCGATGTTGCAACCTTTAATAATGTTGATTTACTGCTCACCCAAAAAGAGTTTGCGGTACTTATGATTATGGTGCAAAACACAGGGCGATATATCGACAGTGAGTATTTATATGAAAAGGTGTGGAAAGCGCCGTTTGTCGAGAATAAAAATGCCCTGAAAAGCACGATAAAAAGGCTTCGGACAAAGCTTTCACAGAGCAACTGCATTATAGAATGGTCGAGAGATGAAGGGTATATTTTCTCGAAAACATAAACTGCAAATTAGCTTTAAATATTTTTTAAAATCGAGAGTGTCAATTTTGACACTCTCGCCCTTTTTTGAGGTAAAAAATGCTATTATTATTTAAATGGGAAAAATTAGCGAATTTAGGGGTTAATTTGAAGGGAGAATTATAAAAACAAAATTAAAAAACAAAGCATTTTCAGTTTTACTCGCCATTATTATTGTGGTGAGAATTCTACCAGTTTCGGCTTTTACCGCGCAGGTGGCGGGCGGTATCGCCATTGATGCCACAAACTTTACAAGCACTGTGCTCCAAACAAGAGTATGCGCACTTTTTGATTTAGACAAAGATAATATGCAAAGTTCGGCAAAAACAAAGAAAACAGCAACGGTATAAATCACATATAAGTAGAAAAAATTATATAAATTTTCAGTAGAAAGTGAGGTAGCGTATGAACAGCAATAATAACAATGAAGAATTTGGCAAACAAGAGGTTGCAGAAGATTTATATGCAAATGTTCACCCTGATTTAAAGCACTATTTTATTGAAAGAGATATTATTAGGAATAAGATTAAATCGTTGAAATATAACCCATATAGATCTAAAAAGGAAAAAAGAAAATTTTTATTTTTCACGATTGTAACTTTTGGTGTTTTTGCACCATTATTGATAATGTATATATGCTTTGATAATAGAACTCGCAAAGCATATGAAGAAAATAAAGAAAAACTAAGACGGCTTGGCGTAGAATATAAAGACGAATTCAGCAAAATGAATAGTGGTTATGAGGGTAGTCACCGTAATGAAATAGGTCTATCTCCGGGTGATTTAGACCGAGACTATTTAAGACAAAATAGCGATTTTGATGATGACGGTGATTTTGACGCAGGTAATTTTGACGCAGGTGATTTTGACGCAGGTGATTATGGTGGCTGGGATGACGGAGGCTACGACGGTGGCTACGACGGAGGCTACGATGGCGGTGGTTACGATGGCGGTGGTTACGATGGCGGTGGCGACGGTGGCGACGGAGACTAAAAAGCCGCTACTTCTCACCAAATCTAACAATATGAAAATACTTTTAAGACACGGTTTCGGCTGTGTCTTATTATTTTTAAAATATGTCAGTCATTACATGCATTGGGCGAGAGAGGTCAGATATCTTCCAAATCGATAAGATAGTAAACACAGTATTCAGAATGTATTTATGAATAACGCTTTTTCGTTGACTATTTAATAAAATGAGATGTATAATTAAATTGTTAAAAAGTTTTTATTATACTTTGACGGGTTATTTGTAGGTAATTGGTAGATTATTTATACAACGAGGATTATAATATGAGGATAAAAAAACAATATACTTGCGCATTGCTTTTATCAATGGATTTATTTGGCGGAAAATGGAAAATGAGGATTTTGTGGCATATTTTACATGGTGATAATAGATTTTCATTGTTGCAAAAAGGTATTCCAGATATAACGCACAAGATGTTAGTGACGCAACTAAAAGAGCTTGAGCAAAGCAATATACTGATAAGAACAGTGGTATCTGAAAAACCTTTAAATGTTGTATACTCACTGTCAACACAGTACAAGGGACTTGCTCCGCTTGTAGAGGGTTTCTGCAATTTTTCAAAGGAATATGCCAATAAAAATGAAATAACTCTTGAGGATATATAGGTACAAAAAAGTACGTTATTGTCTAAATTGTTGT
>CAYJGN010000060.1:0-9440 GCA_964369635.1 uncultured Oscillospiraceae bacterium | reverse complement strand
CACAAATAGTTTTGAATAATCTCCGTACAGAATGGAGATTAATCGGCATCTGCCGTCTGTGACGGCAGGCCATAAGATAATTGTTGGCGTGATTTTTCACGCTAACTCTCCTCTATCTTAACGGTTATATCGCCATCTGCTTTTTTAAGAAGTGCGGTCGGGAGCTTTATACTCTCCATCTCGGAGGGGACGGTAAATTCCCGCTTATAGGCGGCTATCTCGATATCGCCACGATAGAAAACTATCTTTATATTCTCCAGGGTTTTGCGTGTGCGAAGATAAAAATTCACAAATTTATCAGAAATCTCGTTATGCACCCTTTGAGGAAGCAGGTAGCCTATCCTATCGCAGTGGGTTGTTTCAAAGTATGGCGCGGGTGGGATATCAGGACGATAGTTTGCAGCGGCAGCGCCTGTTTTTGCCGCTTCAAGGGTGACGAAATCGACGATATCGTGAACATGCAAAACATTTCCACAGGAGAAAATTCCGGAAACGGTGGTTTCGCCGTTTTCATAAACTATTGCGCCATTTGTCTTAGGATGGAGCTCGACACCACAGAGCTGCGAGAGTTCGTTTTCGGGGATAAGTCCTACCGATAAAAGTAGGGTGTCGCACTTTATAACCTTTTCACTGCCGACGATAGGATTTTTATTCTCATCGACTTTAGATAGAGTTACCTGTGAGAGTCTGCCGTTTTCTCCCTTAATATCGGTGACGGTATGGGAGAGGTGGAGGGGTATATCATAGTCGTCAAGACATTGCGCGACGTTTCTCCGAAGGCCGCCCGGGGTATTGGCGAGCTCAGCTACGCAAACAACCTCTGTCCCTTCAAGGGTTAAACGCCTTGCCATGATAAGACCTATATCGCCACTTCCAAGTATGACTGCTTTTTTGCCTACCATAAAGCCTGTGCAGTTTATATATTTTTGCGCAGTTCCTGCAGTGAGTATACCAGAGGGGCGCTCGCCCGGAAGCTTTATTCCGCCACGCGTTCTCTCACGACAGCCCATAGCAAGGACAATGGAATTTGCTTCGAGTGTGAAAAGTCCTTTTTGTGGGCTTAGTGCAGTTATTTTTTTATCTTTTGTAAGCTCGAGCACCATACTGCTTAAATAAACATCGCATTTGCTTTCATATATCATTTTAATAAATCTGTTTGCATACTCAGGGCCTGTTAGCTCTTCTTTGAAATACTCAATTCCAAACCCTGAATGGATACATTGGTTTAATATTCCGCCAAGCTCGAAGTCGCGCTCGATTAAAGCGACGCTATCGGTGGTTTTAAGCGCTTCGAGTGCCGCTGCCATGCCGGCAGGTCCACCCCCTATAACTATTACATCGTACTTCATCATATATCCCTCCTATCCTCTGTTAGGATATAGCTTTTATCGTTTTCAAGGCGGACATCAAGAGGGGAGATGCCTCGTATGTCGGCGATAATCTCAATAACTTTAGGTGAGCAAAACCCGCTCTGACATCGTCCCATACCAGCATTGCACCTTCTTTTAACTCCCTCAAGAGTTGAGACGCGGACAGGTCGGTTGAGTGCCGCTTCAATATCTCCTTTTGTAACTGTTTCGCAGCGACAGATTATCTGCGCATATGAGAAGTCCTTTACGGCTATAGATTTTTTATCCTCAGGTGAGAGGGTGCGAAATAGGGGTTTTGGCTTAAATATTTTATAGTCTTCTTTTTTTGCAACATCGCCTATTCTCTTGATTAACATCTCTGCCGCCATTTCACCTATTGCGGGTGCAGCGGTAAGGCCTGGAGATTTAATTCCGGCAAGATTTAAAAGGTTCTCGCAGTTTTTTGAAAATTCAACTATGAAATCATCATACTCCGCCTTTGCGCGAAGTCCTGAGAAGGTGCGTATTGTTTGGTTAAAATCAATAGAGGGAATAGATTTCTTTGCGGCGACCTCTATTAAATCAAGTGTTTTTTTATCGGTTGCGGTATCTTCAAAGTCGGTTTTAATGGATGTAGGACCAGCGAGGGTGTTTCCGCCTGCGGTAGGTGATACGAGTATTCCTTTTCCGGCATCGCTTGGGGCTGGGAAAACAACCTTTGAGAGGAATAGCGCACCTTTATCGAGCAGATGATATTGACCTGCATAAGCATTTATATTTATGCTGTCATCCCCTGCCATTTTAGCTATTTCACCGGTATGAATACCTGCGGCATTAACTATATATTTCCCTCTATATTCGGTATCTTTGCAGAAGACAGAGAATATTTCGCTCTCTTTTTCTATTCTGGTTACTTTGCTATCGAGCTTTATTGAAACGCCGTTTGAAGCAGCATTATCTCCAAAAGCATAGACCATTCCCCACGGGGAGACAACACCTGAATTCTCGCAGTGAAGCGAAGAGGTGACTTCTCCGTTTGCAAGCGGTTCTTTTTTTAGAGTTTGCTCTTTTGATAATATCGAGAGACCCTCTATACCGTTTTCAAGCCCTCTTTTATAGAGCTCTTCTATCTTTTTATCGTCCTCCTCGCCAAATGCAAGGACGAGTGAGCCGATTTTTTTATATGGGAAAGCAAGCTCTTTTGAGCACTCTTCAATTAAGCGATTACCGCGCAGATTGAGTTTTGCCATAAGGCTGCCGGGTTTTGGGTCATATCCTCCGTGAACAATGCCGCTGTTTGCCTTTGAAGCGCCAGTGCAAAGATCGCTCCCGCTTTCGAGTAGAAGAGTTTTTAGTTTGAATTTTGAAAGGTAGTAAGCGGTTGCAGCTCCGACCGCTCCACCGCCGATAATAATTATATCGTACATAATAAATCCTTTCTAATATGAGTATAAATATATAATACAATATTTTGGTGAATTTGGCACTAATTATTTGCAAAAGAGAGAAAATAGTTTCTTTAAATAGAATATATTGTAGTTTATTACAATGTTCATAAAAAAGACGAAAATTTTTCCAAAAAAGATATTGACAACTAAAGAAGTGTGGTATAAACTCAAAGTAGAAAAATTCAGGAGGTAACAAAATGGTATTTGAAAAATTACAAGAAATTTTATCAGGACAGTTTGATGTCGAAGCTTCAGATATAACAATGGAGTCAACAATTGTTGAAGATCTCGGAGCAGATTCACTCGACCTTGTAGACCTTATTATGGCTATCGAAGAAGAGTTTGATATCGAAGTTCCAGATGAGCTTGCAGAGAATGCAAAAACTGTTGGCGACGTAGTTGCCTATGTTGAGGAAAACATCTAAACGACTTAAAGAACTGCCGTCTTTTTGGACGGTGGTTTTTTTGTTGTCTTTTTTTTGTTTTGCGGTTATAATAATGCTTAACTGTATGAACAATCAAAACGATTAACTATTTATGATATAAAATTTTGTGGGGTATATATGAACATTAAAGCAGCGAGAAAAGCGGGGATTTTTGCAGGAGTTTTTTTATTAGTTATCCTCTTTTATATGTTTTTGACCTATTCTGACAAAGTGTTTGATGCGCTTTACTTGAACGAGAGCTATATTGAGAGCGAAAATGAGATAACTCTCGAGCAGAATATACTGCTTGAAGAGGATATTTCGCATATCGGTATTTATACCGGCACCTATCAGCGAGAAAACAACTGCTCGTATGAAGTTTCTTTTTATGAGGGGGATAGTCTTGTCCACAGCGTAACTCTTGATGCTACGAAGTTTTCAGATAACGATTTCTACTATTTTGATGTTTCGGCTCTTTCAAAAAATGTTTTATACCAAATGGAAATCGTGGGGGTTGGACTCTCAGATACAAGCAAAGTTGCATTTATGGCAGGGGATATGATCGAGAGTGGAGCGGAGCTAATTATAGATGGAGAAGAGAGCGGCAAAGCGCTTAAATTATCATATAGATACCAGAGGAATACGCTACTTATAGCCTTTCTTTTGCTCATAATAACGGCTGCTATTTTCTCAATCTGCTACTTTTCTTTCATCGGAGTTGATATAGCGAAGCTATCGTTTTGTGCGGTTTTGTTTTTTGCCGTTACTTTTGCGGTTATAAGCCCTATAAATATGGGCCAAGACGAGGAGCGGCATCTTGCAAAATCAGCGGTAACAGCAGAGGGACGATTGTTCAATGTCCAGAGTATGTGGGAGCCTATTGATTGGTACTATGGTGCTGGAAGTCTTGAGTTTAAAGGGCTTGCAATAGATGATAGCGAGGTACACGAGGTTCTGCCAAATAGAGAGGATATGTCGGCTGATAGCTTTGGCACAGCCGCTACCTATTTCTCATTTAGCTATCTACCGCAGGCAATTGGAATACTATTATCAAAATTTTTATCGCTATTTCTCCCTACAACATTTGCGCTAATGTACTATCCTGCGAGGATTATCAATGCATTGGCATTTGCTGCTTGTGTTTTCTTTGCAATTAAAAACACAAAGCGGTACAAGCTGTTTATCCTTGCCTTTTCTATGATGTTTTTTAATGTTTTTTTAGCAAGTTCTTACAGCGTTGATTCGGTAACAAATGGAATGATAATACTTTTTGTATCGTACATTATGAAATTCTGTGAGGGTAATATAGATAGATGGGACAGGGTGATAGTCACAGGGGTTTTTGCCCTTTTGATACTCACAAAGGTAAATTATCTGCCGCTGTTTTTACTGCTGTTTATACTGCCTACAGATGTATTTATTGATAAAAAAGATAAATACCGCTTTATTGCAAGCTGTGTGGGTGTATCGCTTCTGCTATTTGCTGTTTGGACGATTTTTATCAATATGCAGTTTTATGGTGATATGCAAAGTGACTTCACAGCGCAGCTGAGATTTATGGTAGAAAATATTGTTTATACGATAAAGATTTTCTTGCGGATACCGTTTATCGGAATTATCGACTATTTAATGAGAGGATTTAACCCGACGATAGCGTTAAACAATTCAAACATAATTCCATCGTCTACGATACTATTCCTGTATTTCCTATTTATTATAGAAGTTGCAAGAAACTATACCTCAGCAGTTAGGTTAAATATAAAGAATAAGTCGATTGTTGCATCTATTGCCTTTATAACTATTATGGTAACTGCGTTCTCGCTCTACCTCTATGCATCAAACGTTGGTTCTGACTATATTGATGGTCTGCAACCGAGGTATTTTCTTCCTATTATAATATTGCTCCCATTTTTCTTTAAGAAGGATAACGAACGAAATAAAGAAAAAGACGGCTTTGCAAAGGTCTTTGTTGCGGCATCTGCCTTTTTGATGTTTTCTTTAACCCATACATTATATATATTCTATTAAGTTCGGAGTAGGGAAAATGAAAAATAGAGTTTTAAGTTTTACAAAAAGGAATTATGGTGAGATAGTTTTCCTGATAGCGGCAGTTATTTGTGGTGTTTATATTTATGCTAAATATCTATCGCGAGATAGTGTTTTTCTATTCTCGCTTGCTGCATCAGATACATTAAATGCATATTTCCCTTTTACATCTTATTTTAAAGATTGGGTAGAGAGCGGATTTCCTCTCTGGAGTTTTAGCTTAGGTCTTGGTGCGACGATATTTTCTATTCCCCTGGTACTGCTTGACCCGTTTAATATATTTTACTTATTCGTAACTCCTGAACAGTCGATACACCTTGTACCTATTTTAATAGTAGCGAAACTCGTGTTAGCTGGGTTTTTCTTTTTCAGGCTGCTAAAAGAGGCCGGTGCAAACGAGCTTGTTTCAGTGGCGATTGCGTTATTTTACGGTTTTTCGGCATTTGCTATAGTTTGGGGACATCATTACTTTTTCGCAACGCCTATTCTACTTGTTTCACTTGTATGCTATGCCGCTGAGAGAAGCATATCTCGTGGTAAACATTTGATGTTTGTTCTCTGCACAGCTCTGTTTGGTGCATGTAGTTTCTATACATTTTATATGTTTTGCTTTTTCTTTATCTTCTATTCGATATTTCGTCTTGTTGCGAGTAGTGGTGATATTAAAATTTTTTTAATAAAGTCTGCGAAACATGCAGGTTTATTTGCCGCGGGTATCTTGATTTCACTGCCGATGCTAATACCTCAACTGATGGCTATTGCCGACGGCGGTAGGGTTGGTTCTGTTGATATATGGGCAGAGTTGTCAAACTTTTTTAGCCTGAACATTACTGAAATTAAAAATATAAGAATGTTGCTCCCTATAGAGGATGCAGCGCAGAAATTTAGCTACCCTGGTTTTTATGAGCAACCACTACTTTATTGCGGTGTTATAGCTTTAATTGCCTCATCTCAAATCGTATCTGTCAAAGGGATGAAAAATAAACTGTCACATATTTTGTTTTTCGTATTTACCTTTTACATGGTATATTCGCAGTTTTTTCCGAGTCTATTTAATGCCTTTTCGGGTGCAACTTATAGATTTACTTTTCTTTTTACCTTTGGACTTTTGTTTGTTGCGGGCGTTTCGCTCGGGAAGGTTGTTTTGGAGCGGCGTTTAAACTTAATATCGCTTTCTATAGTTTCGCTCTTCCTTATCGCTTCATACACGCGACTTACCGGGCTCAATTTGGCAGAAATTGATTTTGCAGCTTTGGCAACCGATGAAGATCTATTGAGAGGGGTTGTACTTGTTTTTTCTGCTATAGCTATTACAATCCTTCTGGCAGTTACAAAAATCAAATATAGACCCATTAAATATATAGCATCTTCTCTTATTATAATAGTAGCTATGTTTGAGGTTTCGGTTATCGGTAGAAGTTTGAATGTTAATGTATCTGAAATGGAGCACAATGATTTCTATTATGATGACAGCTATTATGCAATACAAACCCTTGAAGATGATAACTTTACCCGTCTCACAAGCTTTGATAAATTTTATATGGTGAATGATTCGCTTATTGCAGGATATAACGGTATGGACTACTACAGCTCAGTTCAAAGCAAATCCAACTTAGCTTTAGCAGAGGCGCTTGGAGCAAATCAGCATCCGATTTACCCAAATTATGTTGCAGGTCTTTCAACACCGCTTGATTTTGTAAATCTTTGTGGAGTGGAGTATAAGGTTGGCGATGCGAGTTCGGTTGCATACAAACTTTATGGTAGTGAGCGTATAGGTATATCAGGAGGCTCGCCGATTTATAAAAACAACTATGCTTTTCCGCTCGGGTTTGTCTATACAAATTCTGTTGGTGAAGAGAGTGTCTCAGATTTGAACAAAGCATTGATAATGAATCACACTGCTATCACAAAAGAAGCAGGCAACTCAGACTATAAGCTTTATGAAACGCAAATACTGCCGATTACCCTCTATGATAACAATGCTTTGAATGCTACGTTTGAAGCATATAGCGAAACTTCGGGATATACATCACTAAACACAGGGAACCCCAAATTTTCATTTGATTATAACAAGACAAACTACTCATCGAGTTTTCAAATAACATTTGATTTTAAAGCTGAGGTTGCAACCGAGATGAGGATTCACTATGGTGAGATAGGTGAGCTTAATGAGGGAATACCTGTTGATTACAGTGAAATTTTGTTCGATGCCGGTGAAAATAGAGTTGAGTATACCTTTACAAATTGCGTCTTTGAAAGGATATGGTTTGAAATAAATGGAGATCCTGCGGGATCAAATTTCGATTACTTCATTGATAACTTTGAAATTGCTCAAACAAATTACTTTATAGATGAAAATACTCTCTTCACAACAGAGCTGGCTCTTGAAATGGCAAATGACAGTGCCCTTGAAATAACATCGTTTAGAGATGATGAGATATATGGGGATATATCGGTTGAAGAGGATGGGATTTTATCTTTCTCTATACCTTATAATGAAGGTTGGGAGTTGTTTTTGAATGGTGAGAAAACAGAAACCTATACTGTGAACTATGGTTTTATTGGAGCTGATATTGCAAAGGGAGATTATCAAGTGCATCTTCGTTATAGACCGCAGTATTATAATTTAACATTGTTTTTGAGTATATCTTCATTTATAATTGTGCTGATTTTGGTTTTCTATAAAAAGATTATCGCGCTAAATTTGTTTTCGAAAATAGCTCGAAAATTGAAGAGAAAAAATGATGTTTCTTAAAATGAAAAAAGATGAAAAAAACTATTGCAATCGTGCTATGAGTATGTTATTATATTAGGGCACGACTGCAATGATATGCGTTGAAGCGAGAGGTTGCCGTCAAAATGACGGGTAATTTTCGTGGAGTATGTCCGAAAAACGGGCGACAGAAATACATTTGCATTATTTCGAACTTGACAGACGGCGCTGTATACAGCGTGCTGTGTCAATAGAGATTTGCACTGCGGCTTTTAAAGCTCTGTCCGACTAAACTTTAATAAAAGTTTGTCGATTTTTTATGAGATACTATTTAAACACCCGGACGGGTGGCGATAAATGGTGACAGAAACCGCGAAAAGATGTCCCCCACTTATTATAAATATAGAGGAGGAATGAAAATGGCAGTCAAAGAAAAAATCAGAATTCGGATAAAAGGGTATGATCACAGCTTAGTAGATGCTTCTTGCGAGAAGATACTCGAAACAGCAAAGAGAACAGGGGCAAGGGTTTCAGGACCTATCCCACTACCTACCGAGAAAGAGATTGTTACTATACTTCGTGCGGTGCACAAGTACAAGGACAGTCGTGAGCAGTTTGAGATGAGAACACACAAAAGACTAATCGACATCTTAAAACCGTCAAACAAAACAGTTGAGGCCCTTATGGGACTTGAACTTCCTGCTGGAGTTGACATAGAGATAAAACTCTAAAAATGTCGCTGCAGGTCATGTTGGGTAACACCAACCAATAACCTAAAGGAGGAAAAGGAATATGAAAAAATTTATCATCGGCAAAAAAATCGGTATGACGCAGATTTTTGATGAAAAGGGAAATGTTGTACCGGTAACGGTAGTTGAGGCAGGACCTTGCGTTGTATCACAGAAGAAAACTCTTGAGAACGATGGCTACGAGGCTCTACAAGTAGGCTATGGCGATCTATCAGCAAAAAGAGTTAACAAACCAATGGCAGGTCACTTTGCAAAGGGTGACGTCGCTGCGAAGAGAACTCTTCGCGAGTTCCGCATTGAAGATATAAGCGGCTACAATGTAGGCGATATTATAAAAGCGGACAGCTTTGAAGTGGGCGATATGATCGATGTTCACGGAAAAAGTAAAGGTAAAGGTTTCCAGGGCGCTATCAAGAGATGGAACTTCTCGAAACTAAAAGAAACTCATGGTACAGGTCCTGTACACAGACATGCTGGTTCAATGGGTGCAAACTCAGATCCTGGTCGTGTTATGAAAGGTAAGAAATTACCGGGACATATGGGAAGTGAGAACGTAACAGTTCAAAATCTTTATGTGGTTAAAGTTGATGTTGAGAACAATCTAATAGCTGTTAAAGGTGCTCTACCGGGTCCTAAAGGTAGCATAGTAGTTCTAACAGATGCGGTTAAAGGTTAAGGAAGGAGGAAATCACAATGCCAAAAACAAATGT
>CAYJGN010000059.1:0-9886 GCA_964369635.1 uncultured Oscillospiraceae bacterium | reverse complement strand
TCGCTTACGGCGACGGGTATCGTTTTGGATTTTCACCAAATTCCCTATTAAGACAAATTTGTCGCTCATTGCTGTTTATTAATTTCTGATATTATAGCACAACTTTTTATTTATTGCAATTAAACACCTATTTTCTTCCGATATCTTTGCTCGTAATATTATTTAGCTCTTTGCAAATAGTTATGATAGTGGTAATGCTACTTACAGCTAAACAATCTAAAAACCGAAAAAAATCCGCAGCTATCAATTAAGATAGAATGCGGATTTTTGTAGATCATCTTTGACTCAAATCACAAATTTAACTTCTTATCATATATGATTTAAAATTTCAGTTTAAAAGATAGTCAACAGGTAAAGAGGGCGAAAGCAAAATGGTATAGAATTTCTCGATAATATCCTTTTAATTGTCATTTGATTTATCGTCGATTTTACCCGCTCTTATTCCTTTTATCGCCTGTTTTAGAGCATACTCAACCTGTTCGGTGTTTGTTGCAGGCACACCCTCCACGGGATACTTCATATTTAGCTCTTTATATTTCTCCTCACCCATTCGGTGGTATGGGATAAAATCAAGAGCTCTAATATTTCCGAGCTTTGCCAAAAAAAGACCCAGCCTAAATAATGCACCATCATCTAAAGTTCTACCTTCAATTATTACATGTCTTATCCATATATCTTTATTTATATCAGATAGATACTGCGCAAATTGCAAAATCGGCTCATTATCAACGCCGGTGAGCAAAATATGCGCTTTTTTATCTATATGTTTAATATCAAGTAAAACAAGATCGGTAACCGACATCAGTTCATCAAATTTAGCTGTATTTTTTTTATTAAAGGTAACTCCAGAGGTATCGAGTGCAGTATGAATACCCCTGGTCTTCGCCTGCTTAAAAAGCTCAGTTACAAATTCAATCTGCAAAAGAGGCTCGCCACCGGTAACGGTAATTCCACCTTTTGTAAAATCACTCGTCTTTTCAAATTTTAATAATACCTCTTCAACTGTAAATACAGGGCCTGTGCCAATACTCCATGTATCGGGATTATGACAATAAGCACAGCGCAGCGGGCAACCTTGCAAAAAGACCACAAACCGAATTCCCGGCCCATCTACTGTTCCAAAGGTATCAAACGAATGGATATAACCTTTCATTGTCGTTATAATTTCGAATGAAATGTTCTTGAGATAATGTCATCTTGCTGCTCTTTATTGAGCTTTACAAAGTTGACAGCATATCCAGAGACACGAACTGTCAGTTGAGGATATTTTTCAGGGTGATTTTGCGCATCTAAAAGCGTTTCTTTAGTAAAAACATTCACATTAAGGTGATGTCCTCCTTTTTTAGTGTAGCTATCGAGTAATTCTACAAGATTATCTATCTGTTGTCTGCTTGCCATAATAAATTCTCCTTTATTCAACATTCTCATTAGGTTGCATGCAGGCAAAATTTCCTGTACTGCAATCGTTAATTTCATTTATTTCTATACTGATATCCTCTATATCAAAATCTCCAAAAAACACCTTGTCATCTTTGCCGAGCGCTGAGGGAACTATTGAAAAGGTATCGGAAATGCCATCAAGTGCATCTTCGAATGGCAGCTTCGCAACTGAAGCAAGGGAAGCCGCTGCGCCACTTGTATCTCTGCCGTGCATGGGGTTTGCACCGGGCGCAAATGGAACTCCTGCTTTTCTACCATCAGGGGTGTTTCCTGTCTTTTTCCCATACACTACATTAGAGGTGATAGTTAAAATAGACATCGTAGGAACACCATCTCGGTAGGTATGGAACTTGCGTATTTTTTCCATAAAGGTATGGATAATGTCGGTAGCGATGCTATCCACCCTGTCGTCATTGTTTCCAAATTTCGGATAATCTCCCTCAACTTGATAATCGACCACAAGGCCATCCTCATCTCTTATCGCTTTAACTTTAGCATATTTAATAGCGCTAAGCGAGTCGGCTATAACCGAAAGTCCCGCAATGCCAGTTGCAAAATAGCGTTTAACTTCTCTATCGTGCAATGCCATTTGCACACGCTCATAACAATATTTATCATGCATATAATGGATGATATTGAGGGTGTTCACATATAACCCAGCAAGCCATTCCAACATATCATCATACTTCTGCGCAACATCATCATACTCGAGGTATTCTGTTGTTACAGGGCGGTATTTCGGCCCAACTTGAATTTTCAGTTTTTCATCGACGCCACCATTTATAGCATAGAGCAAGCATTTAGCAAGATTTGCTCTCGCACCAAAAAACTGCATCTCTTTGCCAACTTTCATCGAGGAAACACAGCAAGCAATAGCATAGTCATGCCCGTGAATTTCTCGCATCAGCTCATCGTTTTCATACTGTATAGAAGAGGTTTTTATCGACATTTTCGCACAGTACCTTTTGAAGTTTGACGGTAAGCGCCACGACCAAAGAACTGTTAAGTTTGGTTCTGGAGCAGCTCCTAACGTATCAAGGGTGTGTAAAAACCTATATGATGTTTTCGTAACTAAATGATTCCCTCCAGTTGCCATGCCACCAATTGATTCAGTAACCCAAGTTGGGTCGCCAGAGAAAAGGTTGTTGTAATCAGCTGTTCGCGCAAATTTAACAAGGCGAAGCTTCATAACAAAATGATCGATATACTCTTGGATTTCCTTTTCGGTAACAATTCCAGCCTTAAGGTCGCGCTCAATATAAATATCTAAAAAGGTTGAAACCCTGCCAAGGCTCATAGCAGCACCATTTTGCTCTTTAATCGCTGCGAGATAGCCAAAATATAGCCACTGAATCGCTTCTTTAGCATTTGATGCTGGCTTCGAGATATCAAAGCCATAGCTCGCCGCCATAACTTTTATCTCCTCGAGCGCTCTATATTGTTCTGAGAGTTCTTCTCGTAATCTTATATTATCCTCAGTCATACGTATAGGCGCAGTTTTTAGCTGCTCTTTTTTATCTTCTTTAAGCATATCTATGCCGTAAAGAGCAATTCTGCGGTAGTCACCAATTATTCTTCCTCGACCATATGCATCGGGTAGACCTGTTATAATTGCAGATTTCCGAGCTAACTTTATTTCATCTGTATAAACATCGAAAACGCCATCATTATGCGTTTTGCGGTATTTAAGAAAAATATTTTTGGTTTCTTCAGGTACTTCATAACCATATTGCGAGCATGCGTTTGCTGCGGTTCTAATACCGCCAAAAGGCTGAAAACTGCGTTTGAAAGGTTTGTCTGTTTGAAAACCGACAATTGTTTCGAGCTCTTTATCAAGATAGCCTGGAGCATGGGATGTTACCGTTGAAATGATCTCGTTATCCATATCAAGCACTCCACCCTTGTCATTCTCTTGCTTATTAAGCTCGGTGACCATCTCCCATAACTTTTCAGTGCTACTTGCAACAGGTGCTAAAAACTCCTCGTCTCCATCGTACGGTGTATAGTTTAGCGTAATGAAATCACCAGTATCCACCGCAACGCTGCACCATCTGCCTGTTTTAAATCCTTTCCATGCATTTGTAAAATTAAACTTCATATTTAACTTCCTTTCCACACCACTACTTAGATAAACTAACTATAATATATCACCTTTATATTATATCTATAGTATACTAAATTTATCCATATAAACATAGATGCAAAATAGATAATGTTGTTTCCACTACTTTGTTAAATTTTAGTCAATCTTTTTATTTTTAACATTGCATAGAGAAATTTTCATAATTTTCTAATTAAATATTCTGTAATTATATATAAATTGCAGAAACTTAAAGGTTTTTATTTTTTTGGGAATAGATTTTTTACTCAAGTGTATGTTATAATATGTAGATAGAAACCACAGATAAAAAATGTAAACCTAACGATATAACTATATAAGTAATTTAGGAGGTATAGATGAATATCGATTTAAGCACTTCTTTGTTTTTGATTTCTTTAATAGCTATGTTTATCTATCAGTTCTCATCTTTTTCATATGCGTCGCAATTATTGGTAGGCGGCACAAAAAAAAGCTTGACTTTTGCAGCGCTTGCGTTTTTAAATACTATGTTATTTGCTATCGTTCAGCTTATGCAATTAGACCTCTACATAATAATTATCATCTTTTTGGTTGCGCTGACAATTGAGTTTAAACTTATATCTAAAACAGATTTTGTTCAGCTCTTCTGCGGAGCTTCTATATTTGTTTTGCATATATCCGCAATCATCACCCCTTTGATAGTTATCATCAGCAGTATCGTTAATATTCCACCAGCGAAGCTCATTAAAGATACATACTACGATCATATCGCTGTAATTATTATCTGCATTGTTTTGTCTCTTGCGCATGAACTTGTTAAAAAATATATTGATAACACTTCTATACAGAGGGTTACTGTAAAAAGCAAACATTCAATTATACTTCTCAGCGCAATTGTTTTAATTGTTATTTTGCAGATAGATCATTCTGCTACAATGATGACCGAAATCTTTTTCTCTGGACAGATTATTCTTTCACTTGCAATCTCACTTGCCTCACTGCTCATATTTTACCTCTTTTTCCTATATGCAATAAACTTAATTGATGCAAGTCTATATAAGAGATATTCGGATAAGGCTATAGGTGAGCAACAAACAATCTCAAAACAGAGAGAAACGCTGATAACAAAGATTGAAAGAGACGACTTGACAGGTGTATTTAATCGAAGATATATAATGGACGAGCTTGAGAGGATGTGCGAGGAAGAAAGCGATTCATTTTGCGTCTTGTTTATTGATATAAATGCCTTAAAATATACAAATGATACCTATGGACACAAAGCCGGTGACAGACTGATAAATAAAATTGCACATGCTATTTTAATTACTGTGCGCGAAAATGATACTGTTGCCCGCATTGGGGGCGATGAATTTTTAGTATTAATGCCGAATGTCCATGAAGAAGACTGTAATATCGTTATTGAGCGTATATTGCATTGTATCGAACAGCAAAATGCAACAGATGAAATTCTGATTTCTGCGAGTATCGGATTTACCTATGTAGACGAAGAAGTGAAGAGACAGGGCGCCAGCCATATTTTATCGGTTGCAGATGAAAATATGCGGAAAAACAAAGAACTGTTTTACAAAATGAGAGAGGGTGGTACAGTATGATTTTATTATACATTCTTCTCACCCTATCCTTTATAGGCTATCATTTCACACTTTTCTCATATTGCGCATATATATTTAATGTCAATAAGTATCCGCGTTTGGCAGGTATCGTGAGCGGGGCGATTAATCTATCTTTTTGGTTAATTTATCTCAGTTATATCACATCAGAATACGAAACTATTGCCATGGTAATTTATGCCCTTCTTTTAGTTATAGAAACAAAGATAATATTTAAAACAAACTTTATCCAGATGCTGTTTATTTCTGTAACATTTACCATCAATCTATTTGCAAAACGCTTAGCGGGACTTGCAACAATGGCAATTTTAAACAACAGTACAGTTTCTTATGTTACAAGCGACCTTGAGCTTTCAGTTATAGTTGCTACGGTATCTTTTGCAATCTCTATTTCGACAATTGGATTTGCAAGAAAGATGATACCACGAAACTCGCTTGATACCATTTTGTCTGACAATAAAAACCTCGCATTTTTAACTACTGCCTTCTCTATCCTTTTTGGAACACTATTTGCCTTTTTCTTAACAATAGGTGCGGACGGCGGGACTCGATTGATATTCCACTATATCGTCCTTGGTCTAACCAGTATAAGCGCATTTGCTGTATTTATTCTTTTCGCTTATCACTTAGCTGAACTCAGAATTCAAACTGAGACATATAAGCGATTGAGTAAAAAAAACACTGAGGACTTAGAACAAATTAAAGACCTTGAGCAAGTTGCAATAAAAGATACCTTAACACAGCTATACACGCGAGATTATGCTGATGAATTTATTCAGAAGATGATTAATGAAAACCTTTTATTTTTTGTTGCATTTGTAGATCTTGATGGTCTTAAAACTGTTAACGATATTCATGGTCATGATGAGGGCGATTTTTATATCAAAACTGTTGCCGACATACTGAAAGACTACTTTAAGGATGATGTAGTATGTAGGTATGGTGGTGATGAGATTATCATTATCGGTAAGTGCAATACCGAGGAAGAAGTAACTAAAAAATTAATCCAAAGCTACAAGGCAGTTATCAATATTCCAAAGCTTTATAATAAAAACTATAAAACCTCAATAAGTTACGGTGTTTCGTTCAAGCATGAAAGGGAAATTATCACTGCATCTGAGCTGATAGCAATAGCAGACACTCGTATGTACGAGTTAAAAAGAAGTAATAATAAGCATAGAAAAATTGTTTCAGTGAAGTAATGCGGTTATAACAGTCGAAGTAGATAGATAACAAAAATTAATAAACAGTGAAGTATAATCTATTAGCAGTATACTTCACTGTTTATTTTTAACTATCTACACTTGAAATTATGATGCAAAAAACAGAAAACACAACTTTTCAAAACAAAGACATCTGACTTTCTATCAAACTAACACTTTCCCTACTCGTGATTATTGCGTTGGGGTTTACTTCACCAATTAAAATAGGCGAGTTTGGATTGTGTTTTTTCATATTCAAAAGCGAAGTCTTCTCGTTTGTTTTTGCATAGCAATAAATGCAATTATTCGCACAGCAGTTGTAACTGCCGATATCAATACTCTCAACACACAAACATTCTTTTCGCTGATTTTTATCTTTCTTCACAGCTATCTTTTCACCTAAAATTTGCTCTATTAAATCCCTATCTATGCAAGCACCATCTCTAATATCAAACTGCTCTAAATCTATCTCTTCAGCACAGCTAAAAAGCTTAATATTATGCTCTTTCGCTATTTTAGAGATAATAGCAGCTAAATCGAAAATATTCTTTTTAGTCATTTTGCAATCAAACCCATGCCCCATTCGTGAGGTCACATTTTTATAGCTGTCAACAAAGCTTATAACACATCTCTCAGTATAGTTTGACAGTTTTTTTGCCATATATGAAAAACGCCGAGCGTGATAATCTATCGTATAAATATCCGATATTATGATTGGGTCATATCGCCAGACGACTCTTTTTCTACCTATTCTATCGCTTAATTCAATAAACGTATCGAGTAAATCTTCTTTATCTGGAAGTCCTTTTTCTGTTTTTTTGCCATAAGGTGTTATTGTAAACTGAAAATAGTATGGGTACCCCATCTCTTCAATAATCGGTAAGTATTTTAAAAAAGGCTGTGGGTTTTTAGTCCAAAAAACTATAATATCAACAGCATCGCGGGTTAAAATTGCTTTAGAGTATCGGTTTGCATTATATGGATTTTGAATTAGAAGATATCCCTCTTTTAGCCTATTTACAAACCACTCACCATAATAAGATGGTATATCGGTTCTTCTTGTGGCACTTATAATCATTTTAACCTCTTAACATAGAAACATTATCCAAAATACTCACTTGAGTCTGCTGGTGCTTGCCCTCTCTCTTTATCAGTATACTCTCTTATAACTTTTGTTACAGAGATTTTATAGCTTTCAAAAAGCTTGGTTTTGCCCTCAAGTTGGCTCATTCTATGCTCTGCCATAGTTCTCCATCTTGTCATAGCTTCTTCACTTTCCCAAACATTCATCGACAAAATTTTGCGCTCATCTACTAAACTTTGAAACCTTTCAGCGGAAATAAACCCTTCAAAACCCGAGAGCATAGGCTTTAACATTGCCGCAAGCTCTAAATACCTTACTTTCCCCTCATTCGTTGGTGTTACCTCAAAAAGCACGATAAATTTGCTCATCTGTTTTCGCCCTCCATTTTAAGTAAAAATTCTTTCATCGAAAGTCCACCTGCATATCCCACAAGTTTCCCCGACGCACCAATAACTCTATGACAAGGAACAATAACTGTTATCGGGTTTTTATTATTCGCCATCCCAATAGCGCGACTGGCTTTATGATTGCCAACGGCTATCGCAATATCCTTATAACTTCTCGTCTCGCCATAAGGTATGCGCGTAAGTGCCGACCAGACTTTCTTTTGAAAATCTGTACCATTTAATTCAAAAGGCACATCAAAAGTTTTTCTTTTGCCATCGAAGTATTCTAAAAGCTGGGTGTATGCTTTATCTGTAAGCTCGGTTTTACTGCCAAAATCAGTTACAACTTCATCGAATATCTTTTTAAAAAAAGTTATGTTCCCATCTTCATATTCCATTTTGAAATATCCAAATTTCGTTTCGTAAATTGCAAAATTTTTCATTATCGTACACCTTTCCTATAAGCTACTGGCGAGACACTCGCCCTTTCTTTAAAAAATTTATAAAATGCCGACAGACTGCTAAACCCTACGCAGTAAGCTATATCGATAACTTCATCATCTGTCTGTTCTAAAAGCCGGGCCGCTTCTTTATACCTCAAATCATTTACATAGGCAGTTGGAGTTTTGCCATATTCATCTTTGAAAATTTCTGCAATTCGCTTGCGAGAAAGTCCAAGCTTCCCTATCTCGTTATTTAGGATTTTCACCTCACTAAACATATCATCAATAAGATTTTTCATCTTTTTTGCAATCTCTTTCATCGGCTTATAATCAAGCAAATCGCTCCGACACCTTTTACAAGGCCTGTACCCTGCCTCTATCGCTTCAGTCGTCGTTTTGTAAAACTCAATATTTTCAATCTTTGGTGCTTTGGATTTACAAGAAGGTCTGCAATAAACCCCCGTTGATTTTACAGCATAGAAAAATACTGTGTCATAGTTTTCATCATTTGAAATCACTGCGTCATACATATCGTGGGACGTCATGTTAAATTTATTATCCATAATGCAGCTCTCCCCTTTTCATAGATTTATTAGTTTATTTTTCCCACGCTCGAAATATATCTTGCCACCCTGAACGCAATATATATTTATTATACATCAAAAATCAAAAATTTTCTTCCTAAAATTGCTTGTTCAATTTTAATTTTCGATTATTCCCCTACTCATATCCATCTTCAAATATTATGCAATTTTCTCTTGATACCCTCTTTGTCATTTTATGCAAATCTTAAAACAAACTTTAGCTAATAAAACCATTGCAATTATTTTAGTTAGTGTTAAAATGGGAATATAAAGCGAAACATAGCAGTCAAGGATTTAGTAGCGAATACAAATACGATACAAACAGCAACTGTGTAGATAAATTTAACGGATGTGAGTAGATGTCTTGGTAGTTGCATATGGAGGACTTATGAAAAAAGTATTAGTTATTTTATTGATTTTGTTGTCTTTAACTTTACCTGGTTGTTCTAATGAAAGTATTAACTATTCAACTGGAACATATCATGATAGGAGTTTTAACAATGATACATTTGTTGTGAATTATGATATTTTAATGATAGATACCGAGGAAACAGCAACTGCAGTTGCAAAATCAATTTTGTCAGGGTTGCACTCCAGAGGATATGTTACTAAATTCCACCTGTCTGATATTTTTCACGATACAGAAAATGATATATGGATTGTTACTTGTAAACCGAAAAACCTAAATTCTGCAGGAACATACTTTAACTTTGCGTTAGATAGCAAAACTGGCGCAGTTATTGAAACTTGGCATAGCTAAAATCTCAATTTTTTCAAGCTTAACAAGGAGGTTGCCATTCGGTAATTTCCTTGTCATTTTATGCAAATCTTAAAACAAACTTTAGCTAACAAAACCATTGCAATTATTTTAGTTAGTGTTAAAATAGAGTTAGAAATTAGCACTCAGAAAATTCAGAATTAATTGAGATTACTCTCACCGTTTCCATTGTTATCCCCCAGGATATTATAAGGTATTTAAATATATGAAAAAACTAAAAATAGACATAACAGAGCAAGAAATTTCAACTGGAGTTTA
>CAYJGN010000058.1:0-10642 GCA_964369635.1 uncultured Oscillospiraceae bacterium | reverse complement strand
TCTTCCGCAGATAATAGACGGTGTTCGAGTTGCTACTATTCAAATAGGAAATCTCGTTCTTGGATTTTTAATTTCGATTTATATACTTGCTGGTAAAGAGAGTTTTAGAAGCCAAGCGAAAAAGCTAACAGTAGCGCTTCTGCCTGTTCGAGCGGCAAAAAATACTATAAGAGTTTTAAAACTCTCAAATGATATGTTTTTAAGCTTTTTGCTCGGTAAAACACTTGATAGTACGATAATAGGTATTCTCTGTGCTATAGGTACTACAATACTGCAAATACCATTTGCACCGCTCGTCTCAACGATTGTTGCGCTAACGAATATGATACCTTATTTCGGGCCTATAATCGGAGGTGCAATCTGTACTCTTTTTGTTGTTATAGTGGACCCATGGGCAGCGCTACGACTTGGGATTTTTATTTTAGGTCTTCAGCAACTTGATGGAAATGTTATTGGTCCGAAGATTTTAGGCGATAGCACAGGACTATCACCATTTCTCGTTATCGTTGCTATTTTGATAGGTGGGGGACTTTGGGGATTTACCGGTATGTTTATTGCGGTCCCGCTCTTAGCAATACTGCTAACTCTTCTAAAAGAATTTATTTCTGCAAAGCTAAAACAGAAAAATATAGATAATGTTGATAAGATATAGTTTAAAAGCAAATAAAAAACAGCGGTGTGATAAGGCGGCTATCTTTAAAGAAACTTGTAACACAAAAGCCTGTGAATTTTTAAAATTCACAGGCTTTTTATTCGAAACTTATTTGTTTAATTGGTAGAGCAATTCAAGGAGAAATGCAGTGACAAACCTACAAAAACGGAGCTTTTTCTAAAAATACATATCGCGAGTATCGTTCGTCGATAGACGAACAGTCTACTTCGAGCGATATAGTTATTTTTAAAAAGCGAGCAGTCGTGCACGGCGCTCTGGGGTGTGGGGCGAGTGCGCAACGCCCCACGCTTTTGCTACTTTTCGCAGTCGAAAAGTAGATGAAAATAGACATAGTCTATTGAATTAATCAAAACTCATAAATTAATAAATTTCTTTATGAGCAACCGCCTTAATGCACCGCTGTTTTTTTATTTAAATATAATATCTGATTGTTTTAAGGCTATCTGAAAGTCTTGTGTTTTTAACAAAAATTCCTTCATTATCGAGATTTAAGTCTCCAAGAGTGAAGTCCCAAACACCTTTAAAATTGCATTCAATAATGAGCGGTTTTAGCTGTTTTAGTGCGGCTGTTGGAACAGTTAAAACAACCATAGTCGGATTATGCTCTTTGCAAAAATCGAGAAGCTCATCTATATGCTTTATTGTTATATCAGCCATCGTGCTCCCGACGACCGAATTGCTGTTGTCGAAAATGCCAACAAGCTCAAATCCACACTGATTAAAGTCGAGATAGTTGCTAATAGTATGCCCAAGATATCCAGCACCGATAAGAACGGCTTTTTGGGTGGTATCAATCTTTAATATTCTTGATATTTCATCTATTAAACTATCAATATTATAGCCATAACCCTGCTGGCCAAATCCACCAAAACAGTTTAGATCTTGTCTTATCTGAGAGGCGGTAAGACCCATAGTTTGGGCAAGCTCACTTGAACTTATCCTATCAAGCCCTTTCTTTTTAAACGAGTATAGGGTACGGTGGTATCTTGGTAGCCTTTTGATTACTGACGGGGAGGGAGTTTTTGGTTTCATTCTAAACCTTCTTTTCTTTAAAGTAATTTATTAAGTGTTTCTAAAACGTAGTTTCCAAAGTCAAGGCAGGTAGCACCAGTATCGCGTCCTGTTATTTTGAGCTTTTTCTCTTCATACATGCATATGTCTAGTGATCTCGATAGTAGCTCAGACTCTTTTACTTTGCCTATATGAGAGAGAAGTAGAACAGCTGCACGGAGCATAGAGCATGGGTCTGCATACTGGCCACGCCCTTCTTTAATCATTCTTGGAGCAGAGCCATGAATTGCTTCAAACATAGCATATCTCTTACCTATATTTGCACTGCCAGCAGTTCCAACTCCACCTTGGAATTCAGCGGCTTCATCGGTTAAGATATCGCCATAGAGGTTTGGGAGGATAAACACTTCAAAGTCGCGGCGTCTCTTCTCATCGATTAATTTTGCAGTCATAATATCAATATACCAATCATCGGTAGTTATATCGGGATACTGCTCTCCAACCTTTTGGCAAAGCTCTAAGAATTTGCCGTCAGTTGTTTTAACAACATTTGCTTTAGTAATTATAGAAACTCTGCTTTTACCATTGTTTTTTGCAAACTCATAAGCGATTTTAGCTATTCTGTTTGTTCCTTCAGTTGTGGTTACAGTAAAATCAATAGCGAGATCATCAGAAACATTAATACCACTTGAGCCAAGAGTATAGCTACCCTCGGTGTTTTCTCTAAAAAACGTCCAGTCGATACCAGCTTCAGGGACTTTAACAGGACGAACATTTGCAAATAAATCAAGCTCTTTTCGCATTGCAACATTAGCGCTCTCAATATTCGGCCAATCATCACCTTTTTGTGGTGTTGTTGTTGGGCCTTTTAGAATAACATGGCATTCTTTTAGCTCTTTTAAAACATCGTCGGGAATAGCTTTTTTATGCTCAACTCTGTTTTCGATTGTAAGTCCTTCAATATTTCTAAACTCAATTTTGCCGCTCGCTACGTCATCTGACAGTAGTTGCGCTAAAACTCTTGCTGCTTCATTTGTTATGATAGGGCCGATACCATCGCCACCGCAAACGCCAATAATCAGCTTGTCAAGACTATTGTAATCAATAAAATCCGTCGCATTGTTAATTATCTCAACTCTATCAAGTTGCGCTTCTAATAGCTTTTTAAAATGCTCGCATGCTTTTTCAATATTCATTTTCTTTCTCTCCTAACTATTCTTTCACAGTGGGCAAATTTGCAATAAAAATTACTCCTTACATGGTATGGAGTTTACATCTTCAAACTAATATTTTGAAAAAAACATCAGAATGAAATATTCTGTATATAATTTTATTTTATTTTTACGATATTGTCAAGAAAATAGGCAATAATAGCAGAGGAAAGTTAATTAATATGGAGGGAATTATGAGCGATAAAGTTGAAGAAATGACCGAACAGCAGGAGGAGATAAATGAGATGAGCTCGGTTACGAGCGTTAATGGCGATAAAATTATTCACTGTTTAACAATAATAGGGCAGATAGAAGGGCATTATACGCTGCCAAGTCAGAATAAAACAACAAAATATGAACATGTCCTACCAGCACTTGTTGCTATTGAAGAGGATAGCGAGATAGATGGCCTGCTTATTTTATTAAATACAGTCGGCGGTGATGTTGAAGCAGGTCTTGCAATAGCCGAGCTTATTTCAACGATGAAAAAACCAACAGTTTCGCTGGTTCTCGGTGGGGGACATTCGATAGGTGTTCCACTCGCGGTTAGTGCAAAGCACAGTTTTATAGTGCCATCTGCCACGATGACAGTCCATCCTGTTCGTATGTCTGGACTTATCCTTGGTGTTCCGCAGAGTTTTGAATATTTTGAAAAAATTCAGCAGAGGATAATAAATTTTGTGATTTCAAACAGCTCGATAACCGAGCGAAAGTTTTCAAAGTTTATGCTAAAAACGGGAGAGCTTGCTATGGATGTAGGAACAGTATTATCAGGTGAGACTGCCGTTTCTGAAGGACTTATAGACGAGCTTGGTGGTCTAAAAGAAGCTATTGCAAAGCTTTATGAGTTGATTTCAAAAAACGAAAAACCAAAGACGAGAAAAAGACGGACAAAGAAGGAGGAATAGAATGATTATTCATACCCTTGTACCAGATAGCTGTTTTTATGAAGAAATTCCTTTAGAAAATAATAGAGCAGAAACAAGCGTTACTAAAGACATGGCGAGATTTAATCTTTCAAAAGGAAAAATAACAGCTATATTCTCAACAAACCCAAAGGATTTTTTGGAATATAGTGCTTTGGATGAGTTGAAAGGTTAATCAGTATTATAACGTTAAATGCTGTTTAACTTATAATTTATTAAAGGTGTGAAGAATAAATTCACACCTTTTTATTTGCAAATTGAAATGGATAGATAAAATGAGAATTTAAACTTTAATAATTATTCTGCAAATATATATCAATTTAAAACTTCGTCGTAAAGAGAGCGGTATAATTAAAAAACAATCTATTTAAAGCTTTAATATAAACTATTACAGTTATGGACTTTTTAGCGCATAAATGGTAAAATAAATATGTATGAAATATAAGGAGTGGGTATATTGGCAACTAAAGAGAGCAGGGGAAAGAAAGCGGCAGAAACAAGAGCTGCAAATAAAGAGGCAGATAAAAAGAAAAAGCAGGTTCGGGCAATCATATTGTTTGCTATCGGGCTGTTTTTAGCTTTTCTTGTACTTATTCCCGGTGAGAGCCTCTGGCTTATTATGCATGATTTCATATTTGGTATATTCGGAATAACATCATACCTTATCCCTATTGCGGTAATTTATATATCTATACTACTGGCAAAAGATAAAAACAAAAGATTTATCTCGGTTAGAACTGTTGAGATAATCTCAATTGCAATACTTGCATCCCTTATAATAACTATAATATTTGTACCGATAACAGATGGATTTTTTGAATACATATCGAAAAGCTACTTGACAGGTATCAATCTTGTTGGGGGCGGTGTGTTTTCTGCAGTTTTAAGCTATCCGCTAATGGCGGCGCTTGGTAAAACAGGAGCTATAGTTGTTGTTTCGATTATTTTGTTTGTTTTAATTCTGCTTGTTAGCGGCGTTTCGCTAATTGCTTTCTTAACAAATGCCTCGAAACCTGCGAAAAAGGTGGGAGAAGTTGTTTCGGATGCTGTCCGTGATAATGCTGAGAAGAGAGCGCAAAAGCAGACTGAAAAGAAGTTTGATATAGATGTTAAGCTACCAGAAAGTACTGATCCGATTCCTGATATATTTGAAGAGCCTGAGGATATTGCAAGTGGAGTTATTGCAGTTGAAGATATAGCTCCAGATACCGTTATTGCAGATATTGATGATATAATAAAAGCGAAAGCCGCCGCTGCGCAACAGCGGTTTGAAGAGCCTGTTGACCTCTTAGATGAGCCGCCAAAGATTGAAGTTAAAACTCAAGAAAATAAGACAGATTTCAAAGACTATATTCTTCCGCCGACCACCATTTTAAGCTATGATAAGGGCGGAAAAAACAGCGATGCGACAAACGAACTTCGGCAAAATGCTGTTCTACTCGAGGATACGCTAAAGAGCTTTGGAGTGCTTGCAAGAATTATTGATATAAGCCGCGGGCCAACTGTTACGCGGTATGAGTTACAACCTTCTGCTGGTGTTAAGATAAGCAAAATAACCTCACTTGCAGATGATATTGCATTATCACTTGCGGCTACCGGTGTTCGAATTGAAGCGCCAATTCCTGGGAAATCAGCGATTGGTATAGAGGTGCCAAATAAGGTGAACTCAGCAGTTCGTATCAGAGAAGTGCTTGAGACCCATAAGTTTAGAAATGCAAAGAGCAGACTGTCAACGGCACTCGGTAAAGATATCGGTGGCGATGTTATAATTGCGGATATTGCAAAGATGCCGCATCTTTTAATAGCTGGTGCTACCGGTAGCGGTAAGAGTGTTTGTATAAACAGTATTATTATAAGCCTTTTATATAAGGCAACACCAGCAGAGCTTGAGTTTATTATGATAGACCCAAAAGTTGTTGAGCTCGGTATATATAATGGAATACCTCATCTATCAAAAACCCCGGTTGTAACTGACCCAAGGAAAGCATCTGGAGCGCTTATGAGCGCTGTTAAAGAGATGGAAAATAGATATAAGATGTTTGCGGAAGTTGGCGCGAGGGATTTCGCTGCTTATAATGAAATCGCAGCAACAAGAGATGACCTTCGTGTTATACCGCATATAGTTATAATTATAGACGAGCTTGCAGACCTTATGATGGTCGCTCCAAGCGAAGTTGAGGATAGTATCTGTCGATTAGCTCAAATGGCGAGAGCTGCTGGCATGCATCTTATTGTTGCAACTCAGCGCCCGTCAGTAAATGTTATAACAGGAACTATTAAAGCGAATATTCCAAGCAGAATTGCATTTTCAGTATCATCGCAGATAGATAGTAGGACGATTATCGACGGTGCTGGTGCTGAGAAGCTTATTGGGCGCGGTGATATGCTCTTTTTCCCAGTTGGGAATACGAAACCTATAAGGGTGCAGGGGTGTTTTGTAACCGATAAAGAGGTAGCGGACGTCGTTGAATTTGTCAAAAAGAGCGGCGAGCCTGTTTATGATGATGAATTTATTAAAAATATGGAAACATTTGCAGATAACCCAAAAGCTGCGACAACGGCAGGCGGCAATAATGCGGCCTCTGGCGAAAGCTCGATTATAAATTCTGCAATAGAGCTTGTTATAGATGCAGGACAAGCTTCAACATCGTATCTTCAACGTCGATTAAAGCTTGGATATGCAAGGGCTGCGAGAATTATGGATGAGATGGAAGATATGGGAATAATAGGGCCTGCTGATGGTAGCAAACCCCGTGTCATTCTTATAACAAAACAGCAGTGGATTGAGCGCAATTTAAACAGCGGAGAATAGAAAAGAGGATATATGTTTTTGCCAACAACAAAAAAAGAGATGGAGAGCTTAGGGGTAAGTACCCTTGATTTTGTCTACATAACTGGGGATGCTTATGTTGATCATCCGAGTTTTGGAGTTTCGGTTATCTCCAGAGTTTTGGAGGCAAACGGTTTTTCGGTAGGGATTGTAGCTCAACCAAACTGTAAAAATACTGATGATATAAAAAAATTCGGTCGCCCAAAACTCGGCTTTTTAGTGACGGCTGGAAACCTTGATAGCATGGTTGCAAACTATACCGTTGCAAAACGCCGCCGATCTGACGATTCTTATAGTCCAGCTGGTAAAGCGGGTCTTCGTCCCGATAGGGCAGTTGATGTTTACTGCAAGCTTGTTCGGCAAGAGTTTGGAAGTGAGATACCGATAGTTATCGGTGGACTTGAAGCTTCACTTCGCCGATTTGCACATTATGACTACTGGGCTGATGAAGTTTTTCCATCAATTTTAGTATCAAGCGGTGCTGATATTCTCTCATATGGAATGGGAGAGAGAAGCATAGTTGAAATTGCAAATAGACTTCAAAATAAAGAGCATCTCGAGGGAATTCGAGGTAGTTGCATTTTAAAATATAATATTGAAGGTATACAAAATTATGATGATATAGCTTCTTTTGAGAATGTTTCAAAAGATAATATGCGATATGCAAAAGCCGCTTATCAGCAGTATCAAAACTGTGACCATGTTCGTGGAAAAACAGTTGTCCAACGTCATGGGGAGAGGTTTTTAGTCCAGTATCCACCATCTCTGCCGCTTTCGAGGGAAGAACTCGATAAAGTTTATTCATTGCCTTATGAGAGGGATTTTCACCCATCATATATAGAAAAGGGCGGTGTTCCATCTATTGAAGAGGTTCAGTTTTCTATTATCCATAATAGAGGTTGTTTTGGTGGGTGCAATTTCTGCTCACTTGCTTTTCACCAAGGTAGATATATAACCTCAAGGAGCATTGATAGCGTTGTCTCTGAAGCAGAGCAGATGACTAAACATAAAGATTTCAAGGGATATATTAGCGATGTTGGAGGACCGACTGCAAATTTTAGACGCCCTTCTTGCGATAAACAGGAAAAACACGGACTCTGCAAAGATAAAAAATGTTTAGCACCAACACCTTGCAAACAGCTAATAGCGGACCACAGCGAATATCTTGATTTGCTATCAAGGCTTCGAGAGATTAAAGGGGTAAAAAAAGTCTTTATCCGAAGTGGTGTTCGGTATGATTATCTGCTTCAAGATAAAAGCCCAGAATTTTTAAAGACTCTTGTAGAGCATCATGTTAGTGGGCAGCTAAAGGTTGCGCCAGAACATTGTAGTGCAAGGGTGCTTGATAAGATGGGAAAACCTCATATTGAATGCTATAATAGTTTTTCTAAAAAGTTCTATGAAACAACAAAAAAACTTGGAAAAGAGCAGTATTTAGTGCCGTACCTTATGTCATCACATCCTGGCAGTAGCATTGAAGATGCTGTTAAACTTGCAGTTTTTCTAAAGCAAAATAAAATTCGCCCAGAACAGGTACAGGATTTTTATCCAACACCTGGCACCATCTCAACTGCCGCTTATTACAGTGGTTTTGATCCGCAAACTCTTAAACCTGTATATGTTGCGAAGACTAAAGAAGAAAAGCAGATGCAAAGAGCGCTTTTGCAGTATTTTAGGCCTGAAAACTATAATATAGTGAAGTCTGCGCTAACTCTTGCCGGCAGATTAGACCTTTGCAGTAACGCGCCAAACGCCCTGATAAAGCCTCGCGGTGGAAGTAGGAGCGATAAAAACTGGCAGCAGGAGAGGGCTTCAAGGGAGAAACACGCACGATGGGACAAATCAAAAAAACGTCGAAGAAAGTAACGCTCGTATTAGCGGTTTTGTTTTTAGTCACCGCAACATTTACCCCGCTTTTTAACGGTTACCTTACAAGCGAAAAGGAAGGATTTTCCTACTCGCTCATTGAAAATACAGAGCTAATCGTTAGCTTTTTAGATGTTGGTCAAGGTGATGCAACCCTTATTTTAAGCGAAGATGAAACTATTTTAATTGATACGGGTCTTTATAAAAACTATGACAAATTGCTGCTCGCTCTCTCAAAATTTGATATAGAAACTATAGATACCCTGATTTTAACACACCCTGATACAGACCACTTTGGCAGTGCTAATATTGTTGTATCTGAATTTTTGGTTTCGCGAGTAATTGTTAATTCGATGTTTGCTGATAGTGCTTATTTTAGTGATTTAAGCATAGCTGTTGATGAAAATGGCGGTGAAGTTTCTGTTATTGAAGAAGATAAAATATCGCTTGGTAATGCAGAAATAAACCTTGTTTCATTTGACTATTCAGAAGATAACGACAACAGTATAGTTTCTTATATTGACATTTTCAATTTCGACTTACTGCTTACTGCAGATATAAGCAAATCGGTTGAGAGCGATATCATTTCTTATTTTAACATATCTGACGTTGCTGTTTTAAAAGCGGCGCACCATGGTAGCAACAGCTCAACGGGTGAAGAGATTATTGCTGCTGCAAATCCCGAGTATTGCGTTATTTCGGTCGGTGAAAACAGCTTTGGTCATCCGAGTGGAGAGGTTTTAAGTAGGCTCAGAGATAGGCAAGTTTTGCGAACAGATAAAAACGGAAGTATAACATTTTATATAAGCAAAGATGAAATAGCATTAAGTGTTGAAGAATAGTTTGGAGGGTATTATGAAAAAAATTCTATTGGTAGTTTTAGTTGTTTTAATGGCAGTTTCGCTTATAGGTTGCGAGGAAAAAGAAGAGCCACCAGTAGCGGAAAAACCGGCAATCTATTTGTATCCGCAGGAGATAAGCGAGATTTCAGTAGAGCTTGAATATAATGGTGAGCTTCTATATACTTACCCAGCATATGAAAACGGCTGGGAAGTTACAGCATACCCTGATGGTACTATAATTTCGGATGGTCGAGAATATTCATATCTATTTTGGGATGGTTATGATGAGATTGAGTATGATTTAAGTGAGGGATTTGTTGTTCGGGGCGAAGATACCGAGGAGTTTTTAAGAGAAAAACTTGAGTTTTTAGGTCTACTACCGCACGAATATAACGAATTCATCGTCTATTGGGTGCCTCGGATGATTGTTAATGAATACAACCTTATAACTTTCCAACAAGAGGGATACACTGATAACGCAGTGCTAACTATCGAGCCAACCCCTGATAGCATTCAGAGAGTTTTTATGGTATTTAAAGCGCTTGATGATAAGATAGAAATAGAAGAGCAGCAGTTGCAGTCGTTTGAGCGAGAAGGATTTACCGTTATCGAATGGGGTGGCAGTGAGGTAGTTGAGTAGGCTGCGCTATATCGGATATTATTTCGTAACCGATTGGAATTACAGGTGGATTAGCTATTCTATTATTAGAAATCGAAATTTAATCATGTTTTATTGAAATTTATTTTGCAGAAATACAATAAAACAAACGTTTGATAATAATAGATTTCGAATAATATTACAAATATACGACAAGCTGACATAATTTTTAAGTCAGCTTGTTTTTTGTGAGGTTTGGTTAAGTTTTTTGTTTTGTAGATGAAATGGGGGAGGGTTTACTCACTCCCGCCGCCGCAAGCTTCGCTTGCTCAGAGCAGGGCTCAGAAGGTTTAGTTTTGCCTGCATCTGCGCTCTGCTACGCAAAAACCGCCGAAAGGCGGTTTGGCGGCGGGGGTAACTACAGCCGAATAATTTCAGAAATACTCAAAAAACTCATACTCAGAACTTTTAAATTATAAAATACTTACGCAAAAATAAAATAATCGTAAATCAATACTTTATACAATTCAAATTCTCCAAAAATTACCACAAGGAAATATATAGAATGAATTATTTGCACCTCTCTGCCTAAACTAAATAAAGAGAGGAGGATATATGAAAAGATTTATAAATATTTTGTTGTTTCCAGTAAAAGTATTTGTTATTGTTTCACTTGGTCTTTTAG